>JBDLIZ010000103.1:0-12261 GCA_039714615.1 Pseudomonadota bacterium
TTTATAGAAGAAACAATCCGTTCGGTGCTGCTTCAGGGCTACCCGGATCTTGAGTACATCATCATGGATGGCGGAAGTACGGACAATACGGTTGAGATTATAAAGAAATACGCGCACTGGCTTGCCCACTGGTCGAGCGAAAAAGATGAGGGTCAAGCGAAAGCGATAAACGAGGGATTTACGAAGGCGAGAGGAAGCATCCTAGGGTACCTAAACAGCGATGATATATATTGTAACGGCGGCCTCGCTGCGCTGTTAGAGCATAACAGAAGGCGTTGTCGGTATCGACGGCGGATATTCGCCGGGCGAGTACAGGACTTTCCAGAATCGATTAGTCAGCGATGTCATAATAATTCCGAGTTTGGAAGAATTGACCAATGGTTAGACGGAGGTATCGGTCTCCATCAGCCTGGTTGTTTGTGGACAAGCGACTTATGGAGAGCGGCGGGTCCTTTTCGAGAAGATACAGACTTTGTTTTTGATCGGTATTTTTTTTCGAAATGCAGGATGAACGGAGCGAAGTTAATCTCGACACGTAATGTCACCGCAGGCTTCCGGCTGCATGATGAGAGTAAAACGACGAATAATTTCTTAAACAGAAATCGTTTTTCCTTAGAATGGGAAGCAGTCAAACGGGACCTTGAAGCTGGATTAAGTGGGACCCAGCGTGTCACATTAAAACTTCGTCGAGAGACAAAGGAAAACTGGGAACTGGTATCGCAGGCTTTAAGCGCTCAATATGGCGCCGCTTCAAGAAAACCTCTTTATAAAAAGCTGCGACGCAATCCGTTTTGGCTGATGCATCGGCCTGTTGCTGGTGCCGTAATACGGCTTATTACTAGCGCAATCAAGAACCGTACCAAAGAATTGCAAACGCATAGAAGAATCCCTTGATTCAACCCTTGGTGTCTGTCGTTATCCCTACGTACCGACGGGTGGGTTTTCTGCAAGTTGCAGTCAAGTCGGTGGGGAAAGCGCGATCGATTGCTGGAATTCCTGGGGATCGACTAGAGATCGTCGTTATAGACGATGAGCATTCGGAATCAGTTCGCTCTCTTTGTGAGGCTCTTGAGACTAGCCTGGGTAGTGCCGTGCTTTACGAGCGTAGCCTAAAGGGCCCGTGCGAAGGTCCGGCTGCGTGCCGCAATCAGGGAATAAAGTGTGCTACCGGAAACCTTATTTTTCTGCTCGACGACGATGATGCTTTTCTCCCAAATCGTTTCAGAACTAGTGTCGATCTTTTGACGAACAGTGGCTATGACGCGGTCTTCGAGCCTTCACTTCGGGTGCATGTAGATAGCCCAGAAAAGCCTTCCTTCATCACAGGTCCCTATGGCAATCCAGATAATGCATTCCGATTCCTGATGACTGGTGGTGGGAGATCACACATCACCCCAGGCGCTACAGCGTTTCGCAAAGAACTTTTCGACCAGATAGGGGGTTATGACGAAAAGTTGAGGTACGGAGAAGATGGAGAATTTCTGTTGCGTCTCTCTCTGGGAGGTCGTGTTGCTTTGCTAGGAGGAGATCCCATAGTTAGATGCTCGATTCACGAGGGAAACTGCTCCAGGCCAGACCGACTTCAGGTTGCGCAAAACGTTAAGTTTCTTGCTCGTTTATACGGGAAAATGCGTGCGGGATCTTGGCCCGAGGAAACGCGCGTCGTAAAACGAGAGCTATCGGGGAAGTTCGACTTTGCGCTTACGGAATGCCGACGAACCGCTGCTTCGTATTCAAGAAGGATCACTGATGGTGCCCATGTATTGAAGTCTTTCGACTGGCGCTGCACGAGATGGAATAACTTCAAAAGTATTGTGGTCTGGCTAAGCAAGCGGAGCAACAGCTAAGCCAGTGCTTGAAATATAGATGATCCTACGGTACTTGCGTCGCCTGATTCCCCAATACGTTCGCACCAGGACAAAAAAAGTATTCGGCATGGCGACGACCCGCCTGCACCCAGATTGGGACATACTTCGATTGATAGGGCCGCTCGAACGTCCTCATGTCGTACTGGATGTTGGTGCCCACCACGGCTGGTTTTTACACAGTTGGCAAGAATGGTGCCCAAAAGCCGAGGTTCACGCGTTTGAGCCTACCGCGGAATCCTACGCGAAGATGAATGATCTATATGGCAAAAACCCTCGTGTACATTTGGTCCGGGCTGGAGTCGGCGCGCAGGCGGGTGAATTGACGCTGAAGATTCTTAAAGAATCTCAGGTATCGAACTCGTTTCTTACTCCCGACGCAACCATCTGGGGTGGGATCGAGTACCGTACCGGCGACATCGAGCAGCGATTGGTATCCGTGATTACGCTCGACGACTACTGTGCCCGCGCAGGGATTCAGTCGGTCTTTATGATCAAGATCGATGTGCAGGGATTCGAGAAAGAAGTATTGAAGGGGGCAGGTCGGACTCTGGAGATAACCGACTATGTCTTCGTGGAATCGGGAATTCGCCGTCTGTATGAAGGGGCACCTTCGTTTGCCGAAGTGCACTTGGAGATGGAGAAGCGCGGTTTCCATCTTATGACGATGCGCGCTTGGCACCGCGGCAATAATAGCCTCGTCGAAACGGACATGCTCTTCAGGCGAAATGAACTGACCCCGGATATCGACCGGCAGCAGGACCGCTACTACGTAGAGTTACGCTGACCGGCAGGCGTCTTCAATTGGCTCGGGTACTTTTTATTGCGCCATCCGCGTATCCGCTCGGTGGCGTTGCGGTTTGGCTGGACTACCTGTCGAAAGGGCTGCCGGAGACGGGCTGGGAGCCTATGGTCGGTCTGGTCGCGGGGTATTGGCACGATGTTGGTCAGTATCTGCGGAGTTATCCAGGGTTGCCCGCATTCGCTGTGGAAAATCCGACAGGAAGTGCGGAGGGCAGATTGCGTGCATTATCCACGGCGATCATGGAGGTGGAGCCGGATGTCGTGGTGGGGGTTAACATTGCCGATACTTATGCCGCATGCCGGCGCGTACGTCGAAACGGTAGTAATTTCCGGACGGTAATGGCTCTGCATGGTATCAGCGCCAGCCTTGTCGCGGACCTCAGGCGAGAGGCTGAGGGAATTGATGCGGTCATAGCCACCAACCGCCTGACATGCCGGCTTTGCGTGGACCGAGCGGGAAAGCCATCCAAAACGGTCTTCTATGCGCCATACGGTGTTGATACCGGCTTTTTTGGAGCGTTGCAGCATGCTCCCTCCAGCGAGACGCTTCGCATCGTCTGGGTTGGCCGCCTCGACCAGGGCCAGAAGCGGGTCGATACGATTCCGGCGATCGTCAATCATCTGGACGCATTGGGTATCGACTATACATTGCGGATCGTTGGTGATGGTCCCAAGCGTCCGTTTTTACATCAGAAACTGCAGTCCTGGGTAGAGACGGGACGCGTCGAAATTCTTGGCATGCTATCCCCACACAGAATCGGGCCTGAGGTTTATGCCGATGCCGATGTTCTGTTGGTTACTTCCTCGTGGGAGACTGGCCCCATCGTTGTTTGGGAAGCAATGGCGAGCGCGGTTGCCGTGGTCAGTAGTCGTTATGTCGGTATCGTGCTGGAGAATGCGTTGAAGCATGAGCGTAACTGTCTCTTGTTCAATGTGGGTGACGCACGGGAGGCTGCTCATCAGCTTGCGCGGCTGAGGGACGTGAGGCTTCGCGAGACCCTGGTGCGGGGTGGTTTGCAGCTTGTCGAGCAGCGCTATTCGGTTGAGGGGTCGGTGCGTGCCTGGGGACAATGTCTTGATTCCCTCATGCGGTTACCGCAAAAGGACGTCAGCGGCGACATTGGCCGTCCGCGCCCAGCGGGTCGGCTTGACCGATGGCTTGGTGTTGGGATCGCCGAGTCCGTGCGAAAGTACTTCGGGGTCGGCTTCCGACATCAGGCAGCGGGAGGGGAATGGCCGCATACAGCAGCCTTTGGCGAGGACGAGGGGGCGCTTTTCGAGCAGGCCCGACGACTGGACTCCTCGCGGTAATTCGTCAATCCGAGATTCGCGGACGGGCGGGGATGGGCCACGTCATTCATCGTGCTAAAGGATATATGGCCCCACCGCCCGTCCAAACCGTGTCGACTTTCCCTGCGAGAGGCTGTTAAAGCAAGTTCTCGTGGCGAGCCAAGTTCCCGAAGGAAGCGGAGACAGATGTCCAGGTACCCGACCCGTGTTGCAAGCACAGCATGAGCAGTGCCGTTTTTACAAGTGGCGATCAAAGTACGGCGGGATGTGCGTCTCGAGAATTAAGTGGCTCAAGAAGCTTGAAAAAGAGAGTACTCCCTGAAGAAGATGTACGCCGAGGAAAGCTAAAAACCTATCTCTAATAATAAAAAATCTATGGAATATTGGCTCTAGCGAAAAGATGACGTGTATTATGGAATTTCCAAGAAAATTATCCTCGTTCCCTTATTATCCGAATGTGCAACTTGATCCTGCTTCAGCTTATCAGTGGAACGAGTTGAATGAAACTGAATTCTTATTTTATTTCTTCCAATGCCTCCATGAAGAGATGGGTCCGGCGTTTCACGCATACAACTTCTTCATTTTCAGTTCTCATGATCCGGAGGTTATTCCGTCATCGGCATATTCATACATTCCAAACAAAATCTTATTCTTTATATCAGATGAAAGTTCTTCGGTTCGCTCAATTTACTACGCACTTCAGTTGCAAGCGTCTTATCAATACATATTCAAGTCCTATCTTCCATCCGAACTCCCTCATACAAGGGTCTTTCCATTCCAGCTAGGCTATGTGAGGGACGTTCCACGATTGCAGATAAAATCAATTAAAGATCGCAGCAACGATATATTTTTCTCGGGAAACCTTAATCCAAACAGAGTTAGCATGTACAATGCGGTCAATCCAGTAACGCGTGCTCTTCCAAGTAGGTTTGCAAACTGGCTGATTCGCCATTTACATCCCACGTTACGTTGTCAAACTCTTGACAAGTGTATTCGGCTATCAGTGCCCAATTCTCGAATTGCCTTTACTGATGGCTTTAAGCACGGCCTGGCAGGAGAAGAATATGCTCGCCTTCTCCATGACAGCAAGATCGCTCTCTGCCCCAAGGGCTTTATTAGTTCGGAGACATTTCGCCACATCGAGGCTATGCGTTCGGGAACTGTGATAATTTCTGAAGAATTGCCAAGTACACCATTCTATAGAGGATCTCCAATTGTTGTGGTGCGAGACTGGCGTTTTGGACTATCCAAGGCAAAAAGGTTATTGAAGAGTCCGGATTTCCTCGCCGACCTCCAAACTGCGACTTTAAATTGGTGGGAAGAGGTATGCAGCGAGCGAGCAACGGCTAAGTATGTATGGGATATAATCAGGACGCATAGGGCTTCTTTGCCTGGTGTTTGATAATGCAGAGCCCAAGTTTCATAAGAAACACCGCACAGCTAATTCATTCTCTTTCATGCCATAGATATACGGAAGTTAAAGAAACTCAAAATGGGTAAGGCAGTTTAAATTCCATGTGGCTCAGATAGTGATCAAATTTCATTCTCCAAACGTGACACACTTCCTGAGCGATGAGGTTATCCGACGAAGAACGACATACGTTCCAATGAATGCGCATACTTCCAGTCATGTCACCTAGCCCTTGTTACAGCTCGATAACGGAGCTATGTGTTGAACGGGGAAATTCGGTTGCCTGGAACAATGATTGGGAAACTTCCACGGTATTGATGGCGTGATTACCCATCACCATTATTGGTACGCGCAGTTATTTAATAATGATGCGCGGAAGGGAAAAACGAGTCAAACAGCGATGCCGCTGAATTATTTTTCTCAGAGGACAAGGAGGTTTCTTGCGGACCTGGAGTCTGGAACCATATCGATCTCCGACACTGCAGAGCCAGAGTGGCATCCTGTGGCAATACCGTTGCGGGAGGATTTTGAGAAGTTTGGATAAGTGAGCTAGAAACGTAATGCGCCGGGTAGCCCATATCCTTCAAAATCCTTACTTGCTTGGGTCGCCGCCAAACGATGCTTTTTTGGCGGCATATGAGAGCCTGGGTTACGAGGTTGACTTGTTCTCGACTTGGACTGCAGACCAGCCGCATTTCGAGCAAAGCGGGATCAGGCTTAAGGACATTGAGTTTTCGCAACGTTGGATTGCGAAGAACGTCGGCAGACCGGTTTGGCGTAGGTACGCGGCTTTTTCAGCAACTACCGAGGACCCTCTTGCTGCGGCAGGCTTGCTTTCGCAGCTGTGGCGGAGACCGCTTATAACACTGGCAGACGAGATTCGGAGCGGTTCTTACAGTGGCAACCGCAGCAGGCGGTGGAAGGAACTCTGTCGGTGGGGAATGCGCAGGAGCAGTTTAACAGTGGTTAATGAGGCCGAGCGCGTTCATTTGCAACGCGACTTTGCGGGGCTCGCCGCCGGCTCGCCGATGCTTGTCTATCCCGGTTGTTTCAGGGAATTACCGCTAATGGGATTTCGGGAAGGGTTGCGGCAGTCTCGTGGCATCCCGGACGATGCACTTGTGCTGTGTTATTCGGGATTGATGAGTTACGGAAACGGAGGCCTTTGGCTGGCTGAAGCACTGGCGCAATGTCCGACATTATGGGTTTGGGGGCAACTTGTTAATCTGGATTCACTTACCCGGGGGCTTCTGGAGCGCCTGCACGGCAGCGAGCGATTGGTGCTCGAAAAGGAACGGATGAGCTGGCAGGACTCTTGGTCCTCGATGGCCGCAATGGACATCGGCATGGTCATTTATCTACAGGAAGCACCGCAATACCGGCATATGGGGACCGCATCGAACCGGCTTTGCATGTTCCTGGCGATGGGCGTGCCAGTGATTGCCTCGCGGCAACCGAGCTTTGGGTTTATCGAGCGCTACGACTGTGGCGTACTGGTTGACGGGATTGGTGAAATGCAATTGGCCGTGGAAAAGATAGCCTCGAGACTGGATGTGATGCGGGCCAACGCTCGCGATTGCGCGCGCGAGTATATCAGAGCACCCGAGCGGTGGATGGATCTGCGAGACGCTCTTGGGAGGATTCTTCGCACATGACCAGCTTCAGTCTGGCTTTGTGCACGTATAACCGTTCCTCGCTTCTAAGGGAAGCGCTCAACAGCCTGGCGTTGTGTCTGTCTCCAGTTAGCGATTGGGAATTGTTACTGATCGATAACAACTCGAGTGACGATACCCGCGTTGTTGCGGAGTTTTTCCAGGGGCTTTTGCCACTCCGGTATATCTTCGAGCCTAACCAGGGTCTTTCGTTCGCGCGGAACCGGGCACTACGCGAGTGCCGCAGCGACGTGTTGCTGTTTACTGACGACGATCTCAGGTTCGACCGCGAATGGTTGGTATCCTACGAACGGGCTTTTTCAGCGGAACAAGAGTCGGGCTGGTTCGGCGGGCGTGTTCTTCCGCTTTGGAAGGATGAACCGCCGAGCTGGCTGCGTGACGAAAGTATGCCACTGATTGCTGGTCTGCTGGTCAGGTATGATCTTGGCGGTCAAGACAGGCACTACCAACACGTTGACCCGGCACCTTTCGGGGCTAGCTTTGCCCTACGGCGCCAAGCCTTTGAGAAAGCGGGCCCTTTCCGCATCGATCTCGGAGTGCGGGGCCGAGTACCAGGTCGCGGGGAGGACGCGGAGTATATTGAACGGCTGCGGCAGGCGGATATTCCGGGATTCTATGTCGGTGCCGCCATCGCCTGGCATACCCAGGATCCGACGCGATTCGGTTGGCGTTACCTCTACCGCTATGGTGCCCAGAAGGGTATCACTGCAGCACGGATGGCCATATCAGGGAACCGCGTGGGCGGTACGTGGGCATGCGAGCTCGAATATGGTCTTAAGGGAATTTTGCAGTTGCTGAAAGGCCGCGGCGATCATGCTCGGCAATGTGTAGTGAACATGGGAATACAGCGTGGATTGCGAAAAAGCAGGATTCGATAGGGTGTCTCGCCCAATACGAGCAGAAAGTGAAATTTTTCTATATAGCTGGGCTCGAACATAGCGGATCGACTCTATTGAATGAGCTGCTAGCGCGGCAATCCGGAGTCTTGGGACTTGGCGAGGTCGGAGCGTTTTTTTCACCCGATCACATGCGCAAGTATCTCAGTCGTTGGGGTAAAGAACCCGATGTTCGCCTGTGTTCCTGTGGTCAAACGTGGGAGGAATGCTCCTTCTGGAGGGAGATCGTAGAGTTGAGCGGTGAGCATTCAGATTACCCTGTTACAGATAAGTATGCCGCGCTCTTTGACTACATCCGAGATCGATTTTCCGGTATTCGAGTCGTAGTTGATTCAACGAAAAACAGGTATACGCTCAATATGCTTGAAAACAACAGGAAAAGATTCGGAATCAAAGAAAATGATCTTCAGGTTTTGCTGGCTGCAAAGGATGTACGCTCGTTTACGGCGTCAATCCGCCGAAAGACGGGCGATCGTTCGGTTCTGCGAGCAATTCGTACTATGAACTGGTGGCATGGCGAAAATCTGTCATATCTATCCGCTGAAAAGCGAGCGCGACTGGCTGTGAGGATCGTACTTTACGAAAGGCTTTGCGAAAATCCAGAACGAGTGATCGATGGAATACTCGAGGGATATGCGCCGCTAAATAGGCATGGCGGATTAGATGAATCACGGAGCTATTCCCACATCGTTATGGGGAACAAGGATTTTCTGGTGCGCAATCGGGAGCGTGTGCGTTATGACGCAGCCTGGTTTATCGATGACCAGGTAAACCTTGCATATCTTCTCCACCGCAATGCGCGGTGTTTGAACCACCGGCTTTATCGCGAAGCGATCTGAAATGAAGGATTTATTTCTCAGGTGATGCATCGCACCGAAGGTCTGGTTTCCACGATTATTCCCGTATACAACCGTCCCGCGATGCTTCGGAAGGCGGTAACCAGTGTCTTGGAACAGACATACCGTCCTGTCGAGATTATCATTGTTAACGATGGGTCAATGGATGGTACGAGTTGGGTTGCCGACTCTTTGAGGAAAGACAATCCGAAGGAAGTACAGGTAATCCATCAGAGTAACCTGGGCCCTGGCGCGGCGCGTGAAAAGGGCTTGGTGGAGGCTCGAGGTGAGTTTATTCAGTTCCTTGACAGCGACGATCGGCTGCTCCCGAAAAAATTCGATCTGCAGGTGGCGGGACTCAATGCCTTTACCAACTGCGCTCTTTCCTATGGCAAAACGCGGGAATACTCGATCAACGAGGCGCCGGTGAATGTGCCGAGTCGAAGAACGGGTGAGATCCATACGAACATTTTTCCCGCTGCGTTACGCGGTCGTTTGTGGGCTACCGAAACCCCTCTGTATCGGCGAAAGGCTCTGGATAGCATAGGACCCTGGTCATCATTGTGTGTACTCGAGGACTGGGAGTACGAATGCCGTCTCGGCGGGCGACGGGCCGAGCTGCATTACTGTGATGAATTTGTTTCGGATCATTTGCACCACGAGGGTTCGCGAGAAGGGCTGCGTTGGCGGGAATCCAAAAAGGCCTTCAGGGACCTGCTGGCAGCCCATTTGAAGGTGCTTGAATATGCGCACGTCGCTGATGTCGTGGAAGATTCGGCTGAGATGAGGCACTTCGCGCGCAATCTGTTTCGTTTGGCGCGTGACGCTGGCGCCCGTGGGCTGGTAGAGGACGCAAAACAATTGTTGAAGCTCGCGTCGGGTCTCGATCGTAATCGACGTAGTGAATATCGGCTATATAGATGGTCTACCATGCTCCTCGGATGGGAGCGCGCAGCGGCCTGGGGCGCTCATTTGGCAGCAGGTAGAACTCGGTGGGAACATCGCTGATCATCTGGGTTTTGGCAGTTTTCACCCCGGTTGTCACGGCGCGAGGTTGATGATCTGACGCATCGGCGAATCAAACTGCTGGCCGTTCCAATTGAACGCGGAGAGGACTTCGACTCCGTATACGGCCCGCAATGCGTGATCTGAGGGAGCTACAGCGTGCCTGAAAGACCAGCTGTTTCGGTAGTCATGGCTGCTTATAACGCGGAGGCTGTTTTGCTTCCGACTCTTGAAAGTGTTCTTGGGCAGCAAGACGTTTCTCTTGAGATGATTGTGGTCGATGATGGCTCGAATGACAGTACGTCAGAAATACTTCGCGACGCCGCCAACAATGATGCCCGTGTCGAGGTGTTCCGCCAGCCGAATAGTGGCCTGACTGCGGCATTAATCCGGGGATGCCGGGAAGCTAAAGGAGATTTCATCGCACGCCAGGATGCCGGAGACCTGTCGCTTCCGCAACGGTTCCGTCTGCAGATGGAAAAACTGTTGGCAGAGCCGGGCGCTGTGATGTGCTCGAGCTTTGTTGATTGTCTGGGGCCAGAAGGTGAATTTCTTTTTACTGCTTCGGTGACCGAGGTAGAGACTCCGGTGAATCGATTGGGGGAATCCTCTGCATCGTTACGGGGGCCGTCACACCATGGCGCTGTCATGATGCGCCGTGAGGCCTACGAGGCTGTGGGCGGCTATCGCAGTCCCTTTTATTTTGCTCAGGACATCGATTTGTGGTCACGATTGATGGAGCGCGGGCGTCACGTGGTCATTCCGGAAGTGCTCTATCGTGCGCGCCTGGAGCCGTCTTCGCTTAGTGGCCGCTATGCAAACGAGCAGCGTCGGCTTGCGGAACTGATTTGGAAAGCGGGGGAAGCGCGCTGCGCTGGAGAGGACGAGGAGCCGATTCTGCGCGCCGCCGAAAAAATACGGGCACAGGGTAGGGGAGCAGGGCGTCGAGGGATTGCTGCGGGCGCCTATTTTATTGGTAGCTGCCTGCAAAAGCGCGACGCCGAGGTGGCGCGCCGTTATTTCCTCGAGACTGTTGCAAACGATCCGTTTCATCTCAAGGCCTGGCTCAAGATCGTCGGTTTAGGCAGAGGCCTGCTTCGGCGTCAGGACAGCTAATAGGCGTTGTGTCACCAGTAAGTATTGTCATCCCAACCTACGGCCGAGGGCAGGTGCTGGTAGATACCATCAGTTATCTGTTGAGGCTTGAGACCAGAGCCGAGGAAATACTGATTGTCGATCAGACGACCGCGCACGAAGCCAGCGTAGCCGAAGCGCTGGCAGGCTGGGACCGAGAGAGTGCGATTCGCTGGGTGCGGCAATCGACGGTGTCGATTCCAAACGCAATGAATCGTGGCTTGCAAGAGGCGCGTCACGAGATTGTGCTGTTTCTTGATGACGACATCGTTCCGGATGCAAAGCTGGTTGAGGCGCACGAAAGGGGCCATCTGGAGCAGACTGGGAACATCGTTGCGGGGCGAATATTGCAGCCGTGGCACGACGGCCAGCCAGACCCGCCGGACAGGAATCCGTTCGGGTTCAATGCCCTGGAGCCGCACGATGTCGAGGAGTTCATGGGCGGCAATTTTTCGCTACGCCGGAAAGCTGCCCTGCAGATTGGCGGTTTTGACGAGAATTTCGTGCGGGTCGCCTACCGGTTCGAGGCCGAGTTCGCTCACCGGTGGCGCCGATCGGGCCGTTCCATACGCTATGAACCAACCGCGCTGATACATCACCTCAAGGCAGGAAGCGGAGGAACCCGCTCGTTCGGAGGGCATCTGACAACGATCAAACCTGATCATGCTGTGGGGGCCTACTACTTTCTCCTGCGTACCAGTACTTTTCCGACGGCTCTAATGGCTTCGTTCAAACGACTTGTCCGCTCGGTTATGACGCGTCATCACCTTCGCCAGCCATGGTGGATCCCGATGACGTTCGTGGCCGAACTGGGCGGCATGGCATGGGCATCGATACTGGCCATGCGTGGGCCACGGTACATTACCCCCGAGACGGGCAGCGGCTGATAGAGAGAATGCCCATTCAACTGCGCGGGAAAGAGTTTTTGTGAGAGCGGCGGGACGGCCGCATGTGGTTGCGGTAGCTACTCACCCGATCCAGTACCACGCGCCTTGGTTCCATGCCCTCGCGAACCGGACGGAGTTTTCGTTTGATGCCCTTTTCGTGACCATTCCTGATGCTGAGCACCAGGGCACGGGATTCGGTGTTCCTTTTCAGTGGGACGTCCCGTTGCGCGATGGATATGACTCCGCGCAGATCGAAGGCGTTACCGGTTCCGGCGCGATCGGGCAGTTCTGGGCGACGCGACTGAGGGACGCTGGCTCCGTCCTGAATAACCATCGGGCGGATGTGCTCATTCTTACCGGCTGGCAGAGCCTGCCGTTGGTGCAACTGCTTCAGGCAGCGCGACGGCGACGAATTCCTACCGTAGTACGCGGCGAATCCAGCGGACTGAACTTGCGTCCC
>JBDLIZ010000104.1:0-12254 GCA_039714615.1 Pseudomonadota bacterium
TTATGGGGTAGTGGTTCCCATCATGCAGCATAGTGCTCGGAAGAGCTTGGTTCACGCACGGCTGCCGGAAGGACACGCTTCATTACCACCTCGGAATCGCCCCAGTGCACCAGATCAGGCGACCATGACAGCCACACGGACCAGGGGCTGATCTCCGAATGGGGGCGATCCAGACGGGCGTAACGGCCGTTGAACCGCTCTGGGAAGATGACGACATTGCGCATGTCCGCCTGCGTGATCAGCGCAACCCGTTCGACGGAGCGAAAGTCCCGGGTCTTGGCCAGCCCAATACGCACACCGTGGCGCGAATAAGCGCTGTAGGTGATCAGGTATTCGCCGTCAATACAGGAGATTCTGGGGTCCTCCACCCCGAAGGCCTCGTACTTCGCAAATGCGCCTTCTGTCGACGGGATCATGAACGGTTCCTGCCCGGCCGTGAACTTGAAGCCGTCTTCACTCTCGGCGATGCCGATGATCGACCGACCGTTGCGCAGGTGGGATCGAAACAGCATGATGGTGCGGTCGTCGTAGCGTGTGACGCCGGCGTTGTGTACGGTCTCCACCGGATAGGGGATGTCGTCTTTGGTCAAAATCGGGTTAGCCGGGTAGCGTTCGATCACCAGATTGTTAGTCCCTCCCATAGTCGTCCTCCAGCCGGATAATGTCGTCTTCCCCGAAATAATCCCCCATCTGCACCTCAACCAGGACCAGCGAAATGTTGCCGGGATTCATGATTCTATGTACTGCACCCCTTGGGACATCCACGGACTGCCCCGTCTTGAGCGGGATTTCCTGATCTCCCACGGTGACCAGCGCCTCGCCACCCACCACGGTCCAATGCTCGGCGCGGCGGCCGTGTTTCTGCAGACTCAGACGCTCGCCCGGTTTAACGATAATCTCCTTGATCTTGTGGTCATCCCGTTCGAAGAGGTCTTCGTAGTGCCCCCAGGGCCGGTAGTTCTCCCGCAGGTCGAGGATTTTCTGATAAACGTCCAGATATTTCTGCGCCATACGCTCACAGGTGAAGCGTTGCTCCACCGACTTCCGGCAGGCGGGCCGCTCGAGCGAACCAATTCTGTCCACTGCCTGCACGGCAGCGTTCGTATCGGCCACAATAAATCCCGTGCTGCCGTCACGAATAAGCTCCGGCATGGAGCCCCGTCCGAAGGCGATCACCGGCGTACCGCAAGCCATGGACTCAACCACGCTCAGTCCAAAGGGCTCGTCGAAATGGATCAGGTGCAACATCGCCAGTGCGCCAGCCAAAACCTCTTGGCGTTTTTCCGGCCCGACTGAGCCGATGTATTCCACCCTGGTTCCATCAATGTGCGGCTCTACCTGTTCCCTGAAGTACACCGCATCCTGTACGATCCCGGCAATCACCAGCCGCTTACCAGTCCTGCGCGCCACCTCAATGGCCTCGTGGACACCCTTGTCAGGATGGATTCGCCCGAAAAATAACAGATAGTCTCCGGCGTCTTGCCGGTAAGGGAACTGTGCGAGATCGATGCCATGATGGATGGTGGCGATGTAGTCGAGTTCACGACACCTGTCTGCCTCACTGATCGCCACGTAGTGGGTCTGCTTGTTGTAATTCCGATAGACCGGCAGAATTGTGGGTGACGAAAATCCGTGTATGGTTGTAACGACCGGCGTAGTGGTAAAACCGCTGTAACTGAGCGGTAGAAAATCGAACTGGTTGTGAATCAGATCAAACTCATCCGCCCGTCTGAAGACTTCTGCGATATGCAGGCATTCCCACACCTTTGGATCGATCGAGGGGTCTTCTGAGTAGGGCCGTTCACAAACCCAGTCGAGTTTGCCACGGGTAATGGAATCACCGGTCGCAAACAGGGTCACGTCTACACCCATCGCCACCAGCTGTTCGGTCAGCAGGCTGACCACGTTTTCCCACGGCCCATAATGGCGCGGCGGTGTACGCCAGGACAGGGGGCTTAACATCGCAATCTTCATAAAGGGGGCCTGTGTGAAAGCCTGCGCGCGGTCCACGCGCCAACGGGGGGAGTGTTATGACCAGAAACAAACTATACACCACAGTAACACGATTCGCCGGAGAAACTGTGCCGTGCAGGATGGACCAATACCGCAGGCGCAGGAGCGGCTGCCATGCAGTACGCACCAATGCCATGGGCGCAGGCAGGGATTGTTCCGACAACCGCTCCCGTGTTGTTCTACCTTCCCACGTCCCTGTGGGTCGCCTGCAATCCCTCTGCATTTCCGTCACCCATGGATGGGCAAGTGCCGCTAGGTCATGGATGCCCAGGAGTGGCCCCTATCCCTGTGGGTCAGGTGCACAGGAGCGGCCAGCGTAAAAAAGCATGCTGGGTATGGGATAGAAACAACCACCTATGCTTTGTAAAGAAATAATCTAATCTATCGAGAATTCAATTATAATTCGGTGCCGTCTGCCATGCAGGCCGTACCAGGTACAGAGGACTTGCGCCTCGTGGACACAGCTATGATGGAAATCAGCTCTACCCCCCCTTCGCTTAAAGCGCGACGCAAGTCGATTGTGATCAATCCAAAAATCGGTCGTGTCATTACCCGGCCGTATTTTCCAGATGGCGAAGAACGTATCCGCAACATTATCAACCGGGTACTGAGCCTGGATGAAGACCAGGCTGTTTCCATACTAGAAATTATCTTGCACGAATTCTCTCATCGTCACCGCTACTTCAGAGAGACACTGGAACACAATTTCGAAAGAGTGGCCAACCATGTACCCGATGTCGTTAAGGTGTCGAAGCAACGGCGACTGTTGATCGGCACTTATTTTACCGCGGAATATTCTGTGGAAGCGGCCGCGTTGTTCAATCCCTCCATCGTTAAGATTCCAAACCAGGAGGCGGATCCTGAAGGGTCCTGCCGGTTCATTATGAGCTTTCGCGCCACCGGTGAAGGCCACATCTCCTCCATCGAGTTTCGTGGGGGGGTTATCGATACGAACAATGACATCTACTTCGATGCATTGAGTGACTACGTGCGTACTCCCCGAATCCACCCCAATCCAAGCTACGATCAGCACCTGTTCCAGCTGAAACTCCAGGAGATGGGGGCGTGTAATGCGGTAACTCAGCAGCTCCTCAACAGGCTGCCGGACAGTTTCACCTTCAACGATCTACAGGTAAAAATCGCCGAACTTCAGAACGACGGCCAGTGCCTACCACAGGAGAAGACAGATGCGATTGACATGATGCTGTGGCTGGCACAATCCAATTATGAGATTTTGTTTCGTAAGGAGCACCAAATTTCCGAGCGGGTGATCTTTCCCGTGTCGGAGTCCGAAAGCAGGGGCATCGAAGACGCCCGTTTCGTGCGCTTTGTCGACGATGACGGCAGGGTGATCTACTACGCCACCTATACCGCATACAACGGAGAGACGATCCTGCCACAACTCATCGAGACCAGCGACTTCCTTTCCTTCAAGATCAGTACACTGAACGGTAAGCAGGCGCAGGGTAAGGGGATGGCGCTGTTCCCGCGGAAGATCCGGGGTAAATACGTCATGCTGTCGCGCCAGGATGGCGAGAACAACGCGATCATGTTCTCGGACAATCTGCACTTCTGGCAGCAGGCCAAAATTCTGCAGGAACCCGAGTTCCCTCATGAATTCATCCAGATGGGGAACAGCGGCTCACCCATCGAGATACCGGAGGGTTGGCTGGTAGTGACCCACGGGGTTGGCCCGATGCGCACCTACAGCCTAGGTATCGAGTTACTGGACCTGGAAGATCCGACCCGAATCATCAGCCGGATTGACGAGCCGATCCTGACGCCTAACGAACATGATCGTGAAGGCTATGTACCGAACGTGGTTTACAGCTGCGGGGCAATGATCTTCCAGGACGAATTGATCATCCCGTATGCTTCGGGCGATCAGCGCTGCGGCATAGCAACTCTGCCGGTACCACAGCTGATGGCCAGGTTGACAGGGAATTCCAGCGACCCAGTAGCGATGACAGCTCGCTAGGAGCCTGTCGGACTTAAGGAATTGTAGTACTCGCTATTCCTGCGACACTTTCTGGGCAGCAAGCCGGCCAGGCTCTTCCCACGGTGTAACCCGGTCCAAGCCGCGGTGGTTGTAGACGGCGAGCAGCGCCATGAGCCAGCAAAGAGTGGACTCTGCCCCCTGATTTTCATTCGCACCCTGCGCTTCCAGTCCATCCTGGCAGCCCCCGGTAGCGTAATCGCAGAGCGGAATTCTTAGATCGTTCTCCCCCTGATACCAGTTGAGACAGCGATAGGCATAAGTAATCCATTCCTCATCCCGCGTACAGTTGAATGCCTCGATGCAGGCGTCCACCATCGCGGCAGCCTCGAGGGGTTGCTGATCGAATCGTGCCTTTTCGCCGTCCCGGGTTAACCAGCCCTGATTGCCAATAGCGGCAAAGTGGCGGCCCGTCTCATCGGTCTGGACCTGTTTCAACCAGTTGAGGCCGCGCAGGCCCATTTCCAGCATTGTGCGGTCGGAAAGCGACTGCCCTGACAGCAGTAAAGCCTGGGACAACCGGGCGTTGTCGTAGCTCAGAATATCCTCACACCATGGCCAGTCTTCGCTGGCAGAACTGGTAAACCATGCCATGAGCCGGTCCGCAAGTATCTTGCGCATCCTGCTCACCCGGCTGTCGCTGCTGTGGCGGGACAGGTACGCATGGATACCGATGATGATAAAGGCTATCGCCCGGGGAGACGTAAAATGCTCTACGCTGTCCAACGCACGCTGGAACAGGTCGGCAGCATATGCCACTTCACCCGCATCCCGTCCCAACGCGATCGTTATACCCAAGCCCCACAATGCGCGACCGTGGGAATCCTCCGAGCCCGTTTCCTCGAGCCACCGACGATCATAGGACATAAAGTTGCGGAAGCGGCCGGTCTGTCCATTGAGGGCATAGCCCAGAAAACTCAAATAAACACTGGCCAGGTCACTCAGCGAGGAATCCAGCGGCTGGAGGTCCTGTGCCATAACGGCGACGATCAGTGCGCGCGCATTGTCATCCACACAATAACCGTGCGTCCGATCCGGAACCGTGTACTTGGCATGCTGAAGCACGCCTGTTCCATCGGTCATTCGGTGCAAATGGTCCAGCTTGATTTCCGGTAATCGTTGCTGGCGGTGTCCAAGGGGCTCCAGCCGGAGTTCAGGTACCTTTTCCCGCAAGCGCTGGTTCTTAGCTTCTGCGAAGGTATCGAGATAGCGGCGGCCTACATCACTCCAGATCATCTTGCGGCCATAAGTGTATGCCCGCTGCTGGATGGCGAGTAGTTCATCTGGATGATCCAGGAGGTCGATGACTTCCCGTGCCAGTGCGACGGGATCCTGGAATGGAATCAGCCTGCCCCGATCATCGGCGAGCAACTCCTGGGCGTGCCAGTAGGGTGTGGATATCACCGCTTTGCCCATCCCAAGTGCATAGGCAAGCGTACCGGAAATAATCTGTGCCTCATTCAGGTAGGGTGTGACATAAATATCAGCCGCACCAATAAACTCCAATAGGTCTTCGTCGGCAACAAAACGATCATGAAAAACGATATGCTCCGAAACGCCGAGTTCTTTTGCACGCAGGTGAAGGCCGTTTCTGTAATCCTCCCCCTGTTCCGCCTTGAGATGCGGATGGGTGGCGCCAACCACCATATAAATGACTTCTGGGTGGGCCTTCACAATCTCCGGAAGGGCATCGATGACCACCTTAATGCCCTTGCCCGGCGAAAGCAGGCCGAATGTCAGGATGATCTTCTTACCGGATACGTCGAACTTCTCCTTGTAGTCATCGGCTTCGACAAATAGCACGTCAGGGATGCCGTGGTGTATGAGGACGATCTTCTCCTCCGGGACCTGGTAGATATTGCGCAGGAATTCGACTGAGCGTTCGCTCATCACTACCAGCCGGTCCGAGAACTCGGCAAGTTGCGTCATGATGTGCCGCTCCTGAGGGTTCGGATCCTTCAGGAGCGTGTGCAGAGTCGTCACGACCGGCATCTTGAGATCACGTAATAGCTCGATGATAAAGCTGCCCCGCTTGCCACCGAAAATGCCGTATTCATGCTGGAGACAGATCACGTCCGCCTGGTTGAGGTTGAGAAAGTCGGCTGCCAGGCTGTATTCGTTCAGTTGGTTCTGGTTGATCTCGAGCCGCACCTCAGAAGGATAGAGATAGCCTTCGGGCCGGTCGTTCATCGCGACCGCCCTACAAGCTTTGTCCGGCGCATTCAGCGCGATGGTTTCAAGCAGGTGCGTAGTGAACGTGGCGATACCACACTGCCGTGGGAGGTAATTGCCAATGAGGACGATGGATTTAAAAGCCTCCCATTCTGGTCTTGAGCCTGTCGTGCCGAAGTTGTCCATAGACGCCTTTTGATAGCCAGTATCGTTGTGCAGGTGGGTGAACGATTCGATCTTGATGTAGTAGTACTCGACGGTCGCCGAACCATGTACTGGTGACCTCGTCTGCGAGCCTTATTCTACATGGTTTCAAGCTGATTATCTGTAGCAGCGGTGGAAAACGAGGCAAGTCACATGAAGACAGTTGGGAGTCAACCCATGGTGAAAAATGTCTTTAAAATCTCGGCTTGGGCCGAAGTGTTCCACCACGAAGGATGAGGAAATATGGTCAAGACTCTGATATCCCACACAGCGCACAAATCGCTATCTTTGCCGCCGCAACAAGACCATACTAGAAAGTGTCGCATCAACCGACTGCCCAAAACTGACTAGAGCATATGGGCAAACGCCCATATGCTACCTCCTGTCACTCCACGGGCATCCAATTAACCTGACCAGGAGTACACACCATGTCCAAATCCCAGAGAACCAACAGGGAATCAAAAAAACAGCCCTTACTGACACCCAAGGAAAAGAAGGCAGCAAAGCTGGCGAAAAAGCATGCCGGGGATGCCACATCTTTTATTGTAAAACCTTCCTGAGCTCACACCAAACCGGAGCCCTTGGCAGGGCATCCGATCAACCTCGATCAGTGCGGAACTATTGTTTTTCGATTTTGCCTGCAACACATACATGAGCGCCGCATCATCGCTCACAGAAAACACCGAACTCTATCAGGACCCGCCCCAACAGGGCCTCTCAAATTTTTCTAACTCTTAGCCCGAAGTTCCTCGTGTAAAATCGAAATAAAGTACTGATAACCAATAAGAATCAGTAGATATCAAATTCCATTTACTGGCAACAAACGGGTCAATTCCATTGCACGGGCCTGAAGCGGAGTGGGTTCAGTGTCCTGAAAGATCGGAGGACATTCTGGATCTGACTTCATGCGGCAACGATGGCGACAACGTGTACCCATCTCGGCCATGAGCGTATTGAAACTATGGATTGGCATGGCGTTTTCGCTGATCCGTGCGACTTTCTTATACTTTGCTGCAGTCGATGGTTCAGCGGGTGCAACCGGATCGCGTTGTTTCCTGTCCGTGGCTAATGTTTCATCATCAAACAACAGAGGTGCCAACACCTGACGTAGATGCCATTCAACGTAATAGGCCAGTAGGCAGATAAAGATGTGGGCGCGTACCCGCGCTTCTGTGCGGTGGTGGATGGGTCTAATGCGAATATCCAGCCCTTTGAACGTACGAAAGACACGCTCTACCTGCGCCAAGTTTTTATAACTGCGCACCGCATCTTCGGCGGATAAGGATGCTTTGGATTCGCTGGTACGAATGACATAAATACCATCCAGTTCGGCCTCACGTTCGATGGCATCAGTGCGCCGGGCATAACGGAATTGCCCATCGTGGATCGACAGTTCGAAATGTTTTCCCATCTTGAATCGGTTAATGATCTTGCCCACTTTCGTCCCGATTGCTGCCGCACTCAGGGGTGTTTTGGTTCTGCGCTTGACCTCTTTACTGATTTTCTCCAGCGCCTGTTCTGTGGCATCCAGAAGTTCCCGGCGCTTACGTTTTCTTTCCTCCGCAAGCAAGGGGTTGAAACAGGCCATGAGGCGTTCATCGGGAAAATCAGGAGAATGAACCTCCGCCAGATTCTGCTGATCGAATAACGACAGTTGCAGATACTTCTGATCAAATAGCTGACGCACCTTTTCACTACGCAAGGCCGAGATCCAGCCCACACCGGGGTGGCGTTTCAGTTCATCAATCTGAGTTTGCGTGAGCATGCCTCTATCACCCACCAGGATCACCCGATCCAGCCCAAAGCGCTGCTTGAGCGTGTTCACCTGATCCGGGACCGTGGTTGGATCACCGGTATTACCGGGATAAACCTCCACCGCCAGTGGGCATCCTTGAGCGTCGGTTAACACACCATAGACAATGATCGGCTTGCCGCGCTTTTTGTCACGGCTATGGCCGAGGCGGGCCAGTGGGCAAGTATGGCCTTCGTAGTAACTACTGCTCACATCATAAAGGACTTGGCATCCTTCACTCAGGTGTCGCTTCGCCAGTTTCTTTTCGATGCGTGACTGGCGAGCTAAGAGCCAATCCATGGCGGCATAAAGTTCATCTTCATCGGCATCACCGACCTCCAGTTGTTCAGCCAGTGTGGTGCTGTGCCAGAGGCGTGTGGTAGCCAGTTTTGAACAGGGGTGGACCAATCGCTCAATGATCATTGCCAGCACGAGATCTCGTTCACGTGTGCGCTTGGCGCTAATCACTTGATCAAGTCCTATCCGTTTGATTGCCTCCAGAATGAGTTCCACATGACCATGGGGCAAGGAGCGCTCAATGGAAAAGGCCTCATCCGGGGAAACCAGCATTTCATCTTTGAGCACCCGGCGTAAGGCAGCGACTTTCTGGGCGGGCCAGTCCGTGAGGTTGGCGATGGTGCGTTTACAAACCTTCTTGCCTTCTCTCCAACCTTCCCGCAGAAGGATAGCAGGGCGGGAGTTTCGATTGGGGACAATTTCGATATACATGGGAACATATATAGCACACATTCACTTTATATTAAAAGATATTATTCATAATATACATGGGAACATAATTTGGCGAGAAAAAGATAAAGTTGGCTGACAATTCAGGGGGTTATACTGATTTTAGGCCGATTTAATGAGGGAACTTCGGCTTAGCTGAACCATTGAGTTACCCTCACAACCCATGAACTTCGCAATCTGGGCACTCATCATCGGCGTACTACTAATCGCCATGGTCCTGTCGGGCACATTGCTGAAAAGATTACCCCTGAGTACCGCCATACTATATTTGGCAGTCGGCTTTGCCCTGGGTCCCGCCGGGTTGGCGATCTTGACACCCCACCCACTGGACCACTCCGCCCTCCTCGAACGGATAGCCGAGGTAGCGGTGCTGATCTCGCTGTTTTCCGTTGGCTTGAAGCTGGGCCTGCCCCTATCGAACCGGCACTGGCTGTTACCGCTTCGCCTGGCATTTGTGTCCATGACGCTGACCGTGGTGTTGATCGCCACGGTTGGCGTCATTGGACTAGGTCTACCACTGGGTGCGGCCATTCTGCTGGGTGCGATTCTCGCCCCCACTGACCCAGTGCTGGCCTCGGCCGTCCAAGTCGAATCGTCTGGTGATCGCGACCGCTTGCGCTTCAGCCTGATCGGCGAGGGCGGACTCAACGACGGTACCGCGTTTCCCTTCGTAATGCTGGGTCTGGGCCTGTTGGGTCTGCATGACCTGGGCACAGCAGGATGGCGCTGGCTGGTGGTGGACTTGTTCTGGGCGACCGCCGGCGGCCTGCTGATCGGTGGTGCTCTCGGTGCATTGGTCGGCAGGTTGGTGGTTTATCTACGGACCCGTCATCAGGAATCCGTCGGACTGGACGAGTTTCTGGCTCTGGGACTCATCGCCCTCGCCTACGGAGTTGCCGTGCTCGCCCATACTTATGGTTTTCTGGCCGTGTTCGCCGCGGGCCTGGCCCTGCAGCGGGTAAAGGAGCAGTCCGGCATGATCCATTTGTCCAACCTGGGGGGTACCGAACAGTTGGAAGGACAGAGCGACAACGAGCCCGCCGCACATGCCACCCATGCCGATTACGCCAGCGCCTATCTGATGCAGGCAGTGCGCGGATTCAATGACCAAATAGAGCGGATCGGCGAGTTGGCCGTAGTGCTGGTGGTGGGGGCCTTGCTGCCGTTCAGCCGAATTTCCGCCAGTGCCCTGGGTTTGCTGGCGGTACTGTTCATCCTGATCCGTCCCGCTTCAGTGTGGCTGGGCCTGCTCGGTGCGCCGATCTCACGGGACCAACGTGTCCTAATCGCCTGGTTCGGCATCCGGGGCATCGGCTCGATCTACTACTTGATGTACGCTATCCATCATGGCTTGCCCCGCCCCCTGGCGGAACAGTTCATGGCCATCACCTTGGCAGCGGTAACCCTTTCCATTGTACTGCACGGTATCTCAGTACGACCGATCATGCGCTTCTACTGGAAGCGAAAGGGACGACAGGACCTGTAGTCGGGGGCCAGTCTGATAATTGGAATATACGAATGTTACCCCATCGTGCAATTCGGGTACGCTTATTTAAACAGATCGACTCTATATGGATTTGTCAGCCACCTCTATCTGTTCAGTGGAAAGGGCATTCGCATTGCTTGAAGATCGACCAACCGTTCAAACTCGTCAGCGCTCACGAAACCGAGTTTCATGGCCGCTTGTTTTAAGGTGGTGCGTTCTATGTGGGCAATACGTGCAATCTGTGCGGCCTTGTCGTAGCCGATCGCAGGCACCAGAGCGGTTACGAGCATCAGCGATTTCTTGTCCAGTTCCGCCAGTCGTTCTCGGTCCACTTCCAGCCCCGCAACACAATTCACTCGGAAGCTTTCGCAGGCTTCGCCGAGCAGCTGAACGGAATTGAGCAGGTTAACGATGATGACGGGCTTGAAGACATTGAGCTGCAGTTGCCCTTGGCTACCCGCCATGCTGATTGCCTGGTGGTTCCCCATCACCTGGCAACAGAACATGGCCAGGGCTTCTGCCTGGGTGGGATTGACCTTACCGGGCATGATCGATGATCCCGGTTCGTTCGCCGGCAGGATGAGCTCACCCAATCCACCCCTCGGACCGGAGGCGAGCAGTTTGAAATCGGCGCTGATCTTGAACAGGGCGACAGCCAGCCGGTTCAAATCCCCCGACGCACCAACCAGGGCGTCATGGGCCGCCAAGGCCGCAAATTTGTCCTGTGCAACGCTGAAGGGTAGACTGGTCGACAGTGAAAGTCTCTCACAGAACAGCACATCGAAACCTTCCGGCGCGTTGAGTCCGGTTCCCACAGCGGTACCACCCTGAGCTAACTGATAGATCTCCTGCAGGCCGTTCTCGATGCGCTTTCCCGCCTGTTTGATTTGCGTAGCCCAGGCACCCATCTCGTCTCCAACGCTCAAAGGGGTTGCGTCCTGCAGGTGAGTCCTGCCCATTTTTGTGAGTTGTGCGAAGCGCTGCGCTTTGTTTCTCAGCTCTTGCGCCAAGGCATCCAGGTGCGGCAGCAAATTGGCAAGCGTTTCCTGTGTGTATGCGAGATGCATCGCGGTGGGAAAAGTGTCATTCGATGACTGACTGAGATTGACATGGTCGTTGGGATGAACGGGGTGTTTGCCCCCCAGCGGATAACCCAGGTTTCGATTCGCGATATTGGCAATTACTTCATTCATATTCATATTGCTCTGTGTCCCTGAGCCGGTCTGCCACGGAGTGACCGGAAACTCATCCGGAAAGTCACCCCGAATGATCAGATCCACGGCTTTTTGTATCTCGCTAGAGATGTCCACTGATAGAAGCCCCAGGGTCTCATTGGATTGTGTGGCAGCCTTCTTGACCAGCGCCAAGGCCCTGATCACGGCGAACGGCATAGTCTCCGATCCGATCTTGAAATATTCCAGGCACCTCTGAGTCTGGGCGCCCCACAAGCGGTCACCAGGGACCCTCACCTCCCCCAACGTATCCTTCTCCACTCGCGGATTAACCGACATATTGGCCCTTTTGTCGATTAACAATCCTTCGCTGCCAGAACATAAGTATAGGAACCTTTGCGACCTCGCCTATAGACTTCTGCGGCAACCTCATGGATCCGTTTCCGTACGGTATCGAAAGCCTTCAGAAATCCGGCCTCCTCGTTACCCATCTGTGGGCAAAGCTTTTTGAGGGCGTCCGCTTCAATGTGGAAGGAAACCTCGATTACATTGTCATAACCCCAAAAGTCAACGCGGTTTTTGGTTGCGTCGAAGCTGCAGCTTGGATTTGGAAAACTCAATGGCATCACTTTTCACCGAGAACTCGAAACGGAGCGGAGGCGCCATCCGGAC
>JBDLIZ010000105.1:0-12226 GCA_039714615.1 Pseudomonadota bacterium
TTGTAGCTCCCAGATGTCATCGATGTTCTTCAGGTGGCAGGATGGCTCCCGGATAACTTGCTCACGTACACGACTGGCCAGTTGTTTGGCCAGCAGCTTTTTCCTCATCACGGCAAGCATGATGGGGACGACAATCGCGCGTTTTCTGAATTCATCCAGATCAAGTTCCCATGGCAAGGAATGGATCCCGTCGACGATCAGATCTTGATTTTCGTTGATGGCCCGGTTGATTGTGGCCTCCACGGCCAGCTTGACATTGCCAAATTGAGATAAAAAACCAGCGATTACTGGATTATCCGCTCTTCTACGTCCAATGTGTTTGGGGGCCGGTAAGCCTCGCCAGGCCTCGAAACTGGAATAACCAAGCGTGGGTACGACATGGGGCGCGAGATAACAGCGAATGATCTCTCGCATCATGTCGGTGGATTGGGTGCGGCCAATCCCCAAGCGATAGGCGATTTCTGAAGTGATGGTGCTTTTGCCAACGCCTGAGGCGCCACCGATAAGGATGATCAGGGGCTGGCTGCTGTTTTGAAACTGCCGCCAAGAGAGATATCGCTTGGCCCCTTCCTCATCCCCATGTTCCCTCAGGCATTCGTAGATGATGCGTCGCAATGCACGGTGACCGATCTGTCTGTGTCCAGTGGCCTTGAGGGTTTCATGAACCTTTCGTGCCCCCATCAGTGCGATGTCATGAGGAAGGGCACAGGCCTCCAAACAATGGCTCAGCAGACCCTCAGAGAATGGGGAATGCTGAGAGTTCGTGTTGACGATGATCTCTTGGTTTTGTACCGGTTTGGACTCGTATGCTAAACGGTAGTCTTTGCCGAAGCGTTTTTCCAATCGCTTTGCGATCTTTGCCTTCAAAGCCCTGCTGGAAATCTCCTCGGTGTTGCGTAATGAGTCACGTATTTCCTGAGCCATGGCATAGGCATCGTCGAAACTAAGATTAGCCCGCACCAGGGACTGGACCAGGATCCCTCTTAGAAAAGGGGCCCTATCTCCTTCAGGTTGTTTGATGACAACGGTTTTTTTGGTTTTTTTCCTCATTGCAGAAAGGCTTATCAATTGGAGCTTGAAATGAGAATTCGGTGTGGCTTACTCCTCACTGCTTGTTATTAGGTCCCCCCAAGATACATTTTTCGTACCTCCTCATTGGCCAATAGTTGTTGACCCGTGCCCATATAGCGGTTACGTCCCAATTCCAAAGCATACCCTCGATCCGACAATTCCAGGGCCCGGGCGGCGTTTTGTTCAACCATCAATAGGGTGAGACCCTGTGACTTGAGTTCGAGCAACTTATCGTAGATTATATCCACAAATTTCGGGGAGAGACCCAAAGATGGTTCATCGAGGATGACCAGTTTGGGGTGCATCATCAGCGCTCGGCCGATAGCCAGCATCTGCTGCTCACCTCCACTGAGCTTTCCCGCGGCCTGCTTATGGCGATCCTTGAGGCGTGGGAACTGCTCGAACACCGCTTCGACGGCTTGATCACGCAGTTGCGAGTTTTTCTGCAAAAATGCACCGAGTTCCAGGTTTTCAGTGACACTTAGATGGCTGAATACGATGCGGCCTTGAGGCACATAACCGATGCCGATGGCTGCTGCACGATGGGTAGCAATACCGGTGATGTTGTTACCTTCAAAACTGATGGTTCCGGCCCTGACATCGACCAGCCCGATGACGCTTTTTATGACTGTGGATTTTCCCGCGCCATTGGGACCGATGATAGAGACGATTTCACTTTTATCGATAACCATGTCTACCCCAAACAAGACCTGCACGGCACCATAAGCCGACTCCAGTGCGCTGATATTGAGTAGTGGTCGGCTCATGGTGAGACCCGCCCCGGGGTGGGTGATTGAACGCGGGTGCGCCCGAAATAGGCCTCCAGTACGGTCTCGTCATTGCGTATGGCGGCGAAATCTCCGTGGGCGATGAGTTCCCCTTCGTTGAGTACATAGACCTCTTCGCAGAGTTCCGCAATGACGTTCATATTGTGTTCGATGATCAATATCGTAGTCCCAAGGCCATTTATATGACGCACCAGATCCCATAGGATATTGCGCATCGTCGGATTAACCCCCGCGGCGGGTTCATCCAGCAGGATCAATGCCGGATCGCTCATCAGTACCCGTAAAAATTCAACAAGCCTTTGCTGACCATAAGACAAATCACTTCCGTAAATATCGGCATAGTTGTGGAGATCGACCTTTTGCAGCAGCCCCAAGGCACGTTCTTGGTTGCCCTTATCACCTCGGTGGCCAGCGACCATGAGATTTTCCAGGACGGTCAACTCAGGGAACACGCGGCTGAGCTGAAAGGTCCTGGCGAGACCTCGCCCATAGATCTTGGAGGGACGAAGCCCCAGGATCTGCTGATGGTCGAAGATCACCTCGCCCGTGCCATCGGGATCCATGCCGGAAACGACCTGAAAGAAGGTGGTTTTTCCTGAACCGTTGGGTCCTATGAGACCGGTGATGCTGCCTCTGCGCACCTTGAGGTCAACTCCCCGAAGGGCCTGGACACCACCGAAATCACGGCGCAGATTACGACTCTCTAGGATGATGTCTCCTTGCTGGATCATGACATTCGGTTAGGGTTGTTGTGGTACTTGATCCGGCCGGACCCTTTTGCGTCGCTGAACTATCGACAGAATGCCATTGGGCAGATACAAGACGATCACGATGAGAAGCAGTCCCAACAAAGCGAGATGCAGTGCCGGAAATTCGGCCCAGGTGACTTCTTGGATGGACATGATGATGGTAGCCCCGATCACCGGGCCCCATACGGTACCCCGTCCCCCGAGTAGAACCATCACGATCATCTGCACATTCAGCACGGGCAAAAATACCGACGTCGGGTCGATGAAACTGGTGAAAAAGGAATAAACGGCACCCACCGCCCCGGGTATCACGGCGCTGGCGATAAAGGTGGTCACCTTATTATGGGTGGTATTGACCCCCACCATCTCGGCGGCGCCCTCGTCTTCCCTGATGGCGCGCAGTTCGAGACCGATACGCCCGCGCAATATATGTGCGATCATCAGTGTGGAAAGCACGGCCAGAAACAGCATGGCGTAATAATTGGTGGTCAGGGCAGGCAGCAATTGCGGGGTAAGCGCGATACCGTCGCCACCCTGCGTGACATCGACCCACAGCGTGGCGACGATCCTACCGACCTCGTTGAGGCCAAGCATCGCGATCGCAAAGTAAGGGCCTCGCAGACGCAGGGTGAGAAAACCGATCGGCAGGGCCACTATGGTTGCGGCCCCCGCGGCCGCAATTACGGCGAACCACCAAGGATAACCGCCTACCAGCAGCAAGGCACCGGTGTAGGCTCCCACACCGAAAAATACGGCATGGCCAAACGAGATGTAACCGGTCATGCCGGAGATCAGGTTCCAGGACTGCGCCAGGGCGATCATCATGAACAGCTGTAGCAAAAAGGTCAGATGATAGGTGCTCAAGGCCCCTGGGACGAGCAATGCCGATAGCACTAAAATGCCCCCGATGATTGCACTATACCGCATCGGCCTTCCCCATCAGTCCAGTCGGTCGGATGACCAATACCGCCACCAGCAATAAGTAGGCCACGGCCTCGGCCCATTGAGTATTGATGAACCCTCCGACAAAGGCCTCGGCCAGCCCCAGTAGCAGTCCCCCGACCATTGCCCCCATGAAGCTTCCCATGCCACCGATGATAATAATGGCAAAGCACTTGAGTATGAAATCCGCCCCGGTTTCGGGTGAAAAGGAATAGATCGTGGTCAACATAACCCCCGCCGCGGCGGCCATGCTCGCGGCCAGGCCAAAGGTAATCATCCGGATCCTGACGACGTTGATGCCGCAGATCATGGCCACTTCAGCGTGCTCGGCCACCGCGCGTATGGCCTTGCCCAGGCGGCTGCGGTCAAGAAAGAGATAAACGCCCAGGGTGAGCACGATAGCGACGATACCGGCGACCCCCCGGGATTTTGGAATGATCAGTTCATCCAGGATGATGGATCCTTGCAAGGCGGGCACGGCCTTGAAATCGGCGGAAAAGATCAGCAGACCAATATTCATCAGGATGATTGACAAACCATAGGTGACCAGCAGTGAGGTGAGTTCATCCTTGCCTACGATGCGCTCGATCAATATCCGATGCAGGAAATAACCAAATACGAACATGACGATCATCACCAGTGGTAATGATAATAGCGGATGAATGTCGAACCAGATATAAAGCAGATAGGTGAGAAAGGCCCCCATCAACATCAATTCACCATGACCAAGGTTGATCACCCGCATTACCCCGAATACCAAATTGAGGCCGCTGGCGAGCAAGGCATAGAGGGCTCCTGCAAGGAGACCTCCGACGGTGAATTGCAAAAGAATTCCGGGTTGAAGCAGTTCCATTAAGCCAAATGCGCTCTAGATGAGGCCGCAACTCTTCTTACGCGCAACTGGTGGTGCTCGTCAACAGGGGTTGCGGCGGGTGGTTATTGTTCATACCCATGACGGTTACAGAGTGCAAGGGGTTGCAGGACCCAGGTTTGAGTGATAAGTCCAATAAAACGTAACCGTTCACGACAGACACGGAAATACCGTCATCCCGGCATGGAAGCCGGGATCCAGTGCCAGGGAGAGGCAGCCATATGACGGGCAAACGGTTAAGATTACCGTCCATGGCATCTGGATTCCGGCAATCCATGCCGGAATGACGATACCTGTGAACAGTTCCAATAAAACCCATTCAAAAAGGGCTATCGCTCATCCCATGGCTTAAAGGGATAGACGACCTCGTGAGTGGCCACCTCTGCAGGTAAGGCGATATGTCGCACCCCACCGATCCATTGTATGGCATAGCCCGGTTTGCCGATCTGCTTGCCGGTCTCATCTACCTTGTATTGCCCAAAGATGGTCGTTGTTTCCAGGCTCGCCAAGGCCTTGCGGATGGCGTCTTTGTCTACCGAACCGGCCTTGTTGACCGCAGCCGCTAGGACCTGGCCGGCGCCATAGCCGCCCGCGGCATGATAGCCCGGTGTGTGACCATGTTTCTTTTCATAACGCTTGGCGAATTCCTTGGCCCCGGGAATTTTCAAGGTGGCCTCCCATTGGGAATTGCCCATGATCCCCTCGGCGTCTGCTCCGAGGTTTTTACCGAAATCAGGCAGTCCCGGTCCTACTGCAAAGGCGTAAATCTTGGCGTTTAAGAGGTAAGCCTTAGCCTGGCGTACAAAGGCGGTAGAATCAGGCAGATAGGATCCGCCGATGATGACGTCTGGTTTTTTCACCTTGATCTTCACTATCATGGAGGCAAAGTCGGTGGATCCCTTTCCGTATTCCTCCTCGAAGACCAGTTGCTGGCCGAGATTTTTGACCTTGCTCTTTACACCTTTGGCCACCGCGCGCGGAAATGCCGTGTCGGCATAGATCAGAGCCACTCTCTTAAGGCCCTTGTCCTTGGCGAGTTCTAGGACCTGATTCATATAGATCTCCGCGGGGGTGTACATACCAAACACGTTCTGGTAACCACGAGCCCAGATCTTGCTGCTGGCGGCGCCCGTAGAGACCATGGGGAAGCCATGTTTCTCTGCGGTCGTGCTGGCCGCCAGGGTGACACCGGAGGAGTAGGGACCCAACAGTAGATCGACCTTGTCGCCGGAGATCAATTTTTCATAGAGTTTGGCGCCGGTGTCGGGCCTTGATTCGTCATCGTAATAGATCAAGCGAACCTGCTCGCCCAGCAATCCGCCATTGGCGTTGATATCCTCCACCCACATGTTGTAGCCGTTGAGTTGTTCTTGGCCGGTACGCGAGTATTTCCCGGTCAAGGCCACCGAGGCGCCGACGAGGATGGGATCGCCGGCCATTATCGGTCCCGAAAAAAGGCCGCCGATTATGATTAATACTGCGATTAACGCAGTCAACAGTCGAGTTTTCAGCATTTGTTGTTCCCCCTTTTCAATATAGTTTGTGTCTAAGAAGCTGTTTTAAAACCTCTCAGGTGAGTGCGAGACAAGGCATAAATCGGTGAGAAAGCGCAGTTTACATGAAAGTAAATGAGCATTTCGAACCGATTTATAACGCCGTATCGTGCCAGCTGAGAGGTTTTAAAACAGCTTCTAAAACATCTCAGAAGTGCCGGCCTCTTCGTTACCTCCCGCATGGCGGTTGGGAATGAAATCACCCGTGATCATTTCGCAATAGGGCATACCGGGACCCACCATGGGGTATACGCCGGCATCCGGGTCGATGATGACCTCCAGGAAGGCCGGGCCATCGAATTCAATGAATTTCTTGATGACCTGGGGCAGGTCCTCTTTATTATCCAGTCTCACCGCGTATTCAAAACCGTCTGCCTCGGCGGCCCTGACAAAGTTCTTTTTATGCAGGGATTTGTCGCTGGCAGACAAACGACCTTTGAAAAACAGTTTCTGCCACTGTTTTACCATGCCGTCGCCAAAGTTGTTCATCACCACGATTTTAATGGGCAGGTTATACGTAGTGACGGTTTCCAGCTCACCCAGATTCATGCGGATACTGGAATCACCGTCGATATCGATCACCATACGGTCCTGGTTGGCGAATTGGGCACCGATGGCGGCGGGCAAGCCAAAGCCCATGGTGCCCATGCTGCCGGAGGTCAGCCACAGCCGCGGTGATTTAAAATCAAAATATTGGGCGGCCCACATCTGATGCTGACCCACTCCCGTAGTGATGATGGCATTGCCTTGGGTGATCTTGTTGATCTCTTCGATCACAGCGTAGGGCTGTATCAGTTCGCTGTGCCGATCGTAGTTCATCGCATAGGTCTTTTTGAGTTCTGCGACGTGTTCATGCCAAAGGGTGTAGTCCTTATTGAATCCGATCTCACGACCGTATTCTATCAGGGCTCGCAGGCTTTGTTCCAACCGTCCTACATGGTACCAGTCCACCGGCTTGACCTTGCCAATCTCTGAAGAATCGATGTCGATATGGGCAATGTGTTTGGCCCGTTTTGCAAACTCGGCCGGTAGACCGGCGACCCGGTCGTCGAAGCGGGCCCCAAGAGTGATCAGAAAGTCACAATCGTCAACGGTATAATTTGCAAAGGCCGTTCCATGCATCCCCAGCATGTGTAAGGAGAGTGGATCCATGGTGTCATAGGCCCCGATGCCCATCAGAGTGGTGACTACTGGGATCTTGAAGGTCAGGGCAAAGTCCCTCAACGCCTGGCTGGCGTTGCCGTTGATCACGCCGCCCCCGGCATAAATGAGTGGTCGACTGCTTTGTCTCAACATCTTGAACAGATCCGCGCATTGCCGCTGGCTGAGTTGGTTGTTATCCACGGCATGCATGCGTTGGCGGTATCCCCTGATGGGTATCTGGCCGGCCCCTTTGAAGATGCCGCTCCAGTTTTGCACGTCCTTGGGAATATCCACCACGACGGGCCCCGGACGACCGGTGCGGGCGATCTCAAAGGCGGTACGCATGGTGGCTTCCAGTTTGGTAGGATCGGTGATTAGAAAGACGTGTTTAGCCGCCGACCCCATGATGGTCGAGACGGGGGCCTCTTGGAAGCTGTCGCTGCCAATGGCGGTGCAGGGCACTTGGCCACAGATGACGACAATCGGAACGGAGTCCGCAGCGCAGTCACGCACCGGGGTCACCGTGTTGGTGGCGCCAGGCCCGGAGGTGACCAGGGCCACACCCACCTTACCGCTAGCCCGTGCGTATCCTGCTGCCATGAAGGCGGCCCCTTGTTCATTGGCGGGTACGATGAGTGGCATGGCCTGGTTATGATACGCATTGTATCTGAACACGGCATCATAGGTTGGAAGTATGGCCCCTCCGCTGTAGCCGAAAATCGTATCGACACCTTCATCAGCGAGTACTTGGATGATCATCTCCGCGCCAGTCATGATTTTTCCCGCAAGGGGATGATCGATATCCTTTAATGGTATGTGATGTTCGTTCATGGCAGAGTTTCTATAATGGGTTCCCTGTCAGTCAGGAATGCCCCGCATACAGTTTATTGAAAACACCCATTGTACCTCAAACGTCGTTGAAAGTGGTCCGGGGGTTAAAGGTCATTTGGAGTACTGGCAAGCCATTCATTGCAGCTGAAGCCAAATTGCTTTCTATCCCCGGTGGTGTAAACTCAATAATGAGAAACCACTCGATTCATGGGGCGTGCACCTTCGCAAAAGGTGTGCTTGCAACGGGGTTAGTCGCAAGCGCAGGGGCGGGAACTTTTGGTGCATTTATCGAGCACATACCCATCCGTCATGGGTATAAATAAAAGCCAACCCTAAAATGAGGTTATCGCAGCCTACAGCCAAGGGGAAACAATATGATGAAAACTCTGACTATCGTTCGGCATGCCAAATCCAGCTGGAAGTATCCGGAATTGGACGACTTTGATAGGCCTTTAAACAATCGGGGGAAAACCGATGCGCCGCTCACCGGGCGCCGGCTCAAAGAGTTGGAGATTTCTCCCGATCTTATCATCACCAGTTCGGCGAACCGGGCCTTGACCACCGCCAAGGTCATCGCCAAAATGATCGGCTACCCTAAAAAGAAACTGGTTGCTGATAAACAGGTCTACATGGCGGATAGTGAAGACGTCTTAACGGTATTACGTCAGGTCAACGATGCGAATAAGGATGTATTCATTATCGGCCATAATCCGACCTTGACCGATCTGGCGAATGAACTTACCGGTGAGTATATCGGTAACGTACCCACCTGTGGTGTGGTGCGCATGACGCTCGATATCGATTCATGGCGAGATCTGAAACCCGGAAAGGGATCGCTGGTACTGTTTGATTACCCCAAGAAATACGGTTAGCGTCGCGCGGGTAGGGGACAATCGCATCGGTTTAGCCTCCAGCTCTGATGATTACAGCAGGGTGCCGGGAAGCGATTTCCGGGCCGTCGCAGGTCCTCTGAGTGGTCACGGGAGGGTTTGAAACGGGGGCTTCTAGGCGCTGAATGAGCCGGGGAATGGTTACGTTCATGCCGGGGCGAACATCGTAAAGATCAAGATCCGGATTGTATTGGCGCACCAACCATACGGGAACACGGTATTTGCTATGGGTGAGGTGCCATAAGGATTCACCGCGTCTGATGATATGGGCGTGGGTGTCGGTGATCTGATAATCCTTGAAAAAATTGGACTGCAGGGCGCAGTGGTAGTCGGCGCGGCGCTGTTCGAATGTTTCGGCTGAGATCTTGGAGAAATCAAGCTTGAGTCGCTTACCCACCAGCACGGGTCTTCCGAAACGAAATCGATTGATGTTCCTCAGTCTTTGAGTGCGGATGTCGAGCCAGTCGGCAAAATGACCCAGGGTTTCCGCGGCTTGCACCTCTATCGTGCCATTCTCGGCCACGGTGTAATCGCTGGGATCCGCGGATAGGGCGGGATGAAGTTCTGAGGGTAAAGCGGGACCCAGGGGCTCGGTGTCTTGTTCGTCCTCGGGTTCGAGCGATGCGGCATCCGCGGAGGCGTTGGGTTTTATGAGCTTGACCGGTGTGGGTCCCGCATCGGCCAGTGTCGTCAACTTTGTATATTGTCTCTGGTCGGAATTGGCGTTTTGCACACCGTTAGCGCGTTGTTCATCCCCCGTCATCGCGTCGGTGTTTGCAGCCACCTTAAGCGTCTGGCCCACAAAGATTCGATTTTTATTGCGCACATTATTCAATGTCAGCAATTGGCGTTCTTGCAGCCCGAACCGTTGGGCAATCTTGGTAATGTTATCTCCCCGTCTTACGTCATAGGTGGTTATCCTTGTCGGCCCGGTCGTGCTGTTCGTTGGGGATGGCGATGAACTCGCTGTGGCAAGACGGACCTTAGAGGAGGATCCACGGGTTGGCAGACGCAATACCTGGCCCACTCGAATCCGGTGGCGATTGCGCAGGGAATTCAGTTCCGCAAGGCTTTTACTGTTGACCCTGTATCGGGAGGCGATCTTGGACAGGGTGTCTCCTCGACGGACCTTGTGGAAGCGATCGGGGGTTTGTTTGTCGTGTCGATCCACCGCCGCGATTTTATCGATTTGGTGGTTGATAGACGAGCAGTTTCGTTCGCATGCGATGCGTAATTCATAACCTCTAGGCACGCGTTTTTGGCCATTCCAGACTGCAGGGCGTAAGGCGGGATTGAGCGATTTTAGGGTCCTACGATCGAGGTTCAGGGCCGTTGTCAGGGCTTTGGCCTCGAAAAAAGAGGAGAGTTTTATACTTTTGGTCTTGTTTTGCCGGTCCGGCCGCAGGGGACCAAAGTACTTCTGTGCATTCTTGTCCACCTCTACGGCCGCGAGAAAGGCGGGATAGAAATTGCGCGAAGCAAATCCGAAGGTCCGACTCTTGTAGCGGCGCAATATCGGTGCAATGTTACGGGTACCCAGTTTGTGGGCGGCTCTGCGCATACCGGCGGCGCCGTGGTTATAGGCCGTAATCGCCAGCGGCCAACTGTCCAGCAGATCATAGTTGTATCTCAACAAGCGAGCGGCCGCATCGCTGGATTTGAAGGGGTCCAGGCGTTCATCTACCACATGGTCGATACGCATGAAACGTCGGCCGGTATAGCTGGTGAATTGCCAGAGGCCGGCTGCCCCGACATGCGAATAGGCCTTGGGGTTGAACGAGGATTCTACATGAGGCAGGGCAGCGAGTTCCTTCGGGACCCCGTGTTTTACCAGTCGTTGTTCAATATATGCTCGCCAGGCCCCGGCACGTTGCCATCCAGCCTTAAATTTGTCGGCCTGGCCTAATTGAAACCTAAGCCGCTGCGCCGCCGCTTTCAGGGTTTTGTTACTGACCCCGGTGGACCACAGCTTCAGTACCTTTTTTTCTAACGGCGTCAAACGCTTTCTTTTGCCCTTGGCCAGTGCTAGCAGGGCCTTTTGGTAGCCTTGTTTGATCTTGTTAATCCGCTGACTACGGGCCCGTCTACTGAGCTGCTGGGGAACCTTGATGGTCTGGTAGACGATATTGAGATATTGATTATCGTGGATAAAGCCGTGTTTGGTATCTATTTCGGTAAACACACGGGTCCAGAAGCTAATGTCATGTTTCAGCTCAGAAGGACGGGGCAGGGGGTCTGGCCTTTTGGCATAGGTGAGCGAACAAGTGCAGCAGAGCACGATAAGCGTAATGACAAGTCTAGAACGGTTCATCGCACCTCGAAGAGCAATCTGTCAATGGGTATATACGAAAGGATTGGCATAAAGGGGTTTCGTGCTTTGCTTGCACGCTAGCCACTTACCCCGCCAACACCTCATTGTTGGGATGGTAGGGCGAGGAGGCTGCCCATACTGTACGTCCCAACGCCGCTTGTACATGCCCTATTACCCTAACGGGCCAATGTTTTGGCTGTATGGTAGGGCGCTGACGCCTGGGTTACGAGGCAAAAGAAAACTCCGTTTGATCCCTAAGCGGGGGGATATACCCATGACGGATGACCATTCGAGCACATCGCACGGCGCCTTTGCCGTATAGCGACGTTGAACCACGAAAGCCATGCCAGGTGCCGCCATTCGACCCAGCAGTAGACAAGGAATCGCTGCTTGTTCTTGTTCGACAAATAAATGGTAGAGCGTCAGGAACGGCACCCAAGCGGTCGCCGCCAGCCGGTCGCTCAATCTTTCAGGTGCCGGCAATAGTCGATTCTGACGAACAACAACGAATTCTGCAGCGTATCCACCTTTGCTTTCGTTCTCGGGCGGAAGGAGGTTGACACGCTGTCCAACCTCCCAATCGGTGATGTTCGCTCCAACTGCATCGATAGTACCGACACCTTCCGAACAGATTCGTGACGGGAATGTTGCACCGGAAAGATAGGTGCCCTCCCTGAACAACGTGTTCGCTCTGTTGAGTGCAATTACCGACATTCGAACCCGGACCTCGTCAGCTCCCGGGTGGTGCGGGGTTTCGGTATCGACCCGCAGTACGTTAGGGCCACCATACTCGTAGAATCTCACAACTTTTGCCATGTTTAGATACCTTTTATACAAGATGACCGGTACTGCGTTGGCCGGAATAGAATGCCGCAATGAACGACAGTTGTTGGACTAGTCAAGGATGGCAATAGCATCGACTTCGAACAGCATGCCGTCGAGGGCGAGACGCGGAACGGGAACTAGGCTCTGGACCGGCAACGAGTCGCCGAACATCTTCCTCACGTATTCCGTCATCACATCGAGCATCGACTGATCGTATTGGGCCACGTAGGTCGTGATTTTTGTGACCTGGTT
>JBDLIZ010000106.1:0-12224 GCA_039714615.1 Pseudomonadota bacterium
ATGGAAGTGGCAAAAAGTAATGCCAAAAATGGATTATTTATGACGTAATATGCCGTAAAGCTAAGTCCTTTTGTTTGCATTGCATACTCAGGAAACCCATACAACTCAGCAAAGTTTTTAACTCCACCTCCAAGCCGCGATGTAAATTCAGTTTTATCATCTTTGTTACAGATTTTATGCAGACATCTAATGATAACATCAACATCACCGAACTTTAGCTCTATGCCATCGGTTTGTTCTATTGTTAGTTTTCCATCTTTAAATAGGTCCATTGCACAAGCGAGAACAGCGCCAAAAGAAATCGCATCAACACCAAATTTATCACAAAGATACGAAATATTATAAATATCTTGCAAAGTAGATATGCCAAGGTTTGGACCAATCATCTCTGCTGTTTGATTCTGCGGCCCTTTGACTTTTATAATGTCATCCATATTAATGGAAACATTCCCGGTCGAACCATAGCGGGAGTAGCTTAGGTTTCCTATTGGGTTTTCATCTAATTCACTTTTTTCAATTTGCTGTAAGATTGTGGTGAACATGCTATCTTTTGCTGAAAGTTCACGCCAATTATTTTTAATGAGAATTTTACTAACACCAAAAGCATAAAAATTATCCTGGAATGGCCTGGTGTTAGATGGGTGTCGTTGCTTTAGAAAAGTTTCCACGCTAATAGGTAAATCTTTTTTAGATTCACTTAGATTGCCGTAACCAAGCCCTACAATATTTTTTTCTATAAAAGCTTTCCCAAAACCCCCTCGCCCAAATATTCCTTCAGGGAAATTTGTTTGTGAAAAATCTTTAAGAATAGCAAAACTACAACCGCTAAACGCTGCTTGTAACGGAATAAGTTTGCCTTTCTTGGGAATGGCTGACGTGAATTCCATCAACTCCAGGTCTACATATATTGGCTTTTTCGCAGATCCTAGAATAATTACAGCCAGATACCCTTTATGAGCTAGCCATGTGCCAAGCGGACCACCAGAATTAGAGCTATATATATTTCCCGTTAATGGTGATTTACCAACCAGAATAACCCGACCATTTAAATGTCGTTTATATGCACGAGAATTTAAAGGTGTCGTAGAAAATATCAGTGAATCTCTATCGCAGTAATCGCGATAAAGTGACCAGCTTAATAGCCTTCCGCCTATATATTTATAATATTTATTTGCGAGTTTCGTTTGTTTAATAATGTGTGAATCTAGATCAATTAACAATATTTTTGGTTCAATTATCATACCAAAATTTGTAGAACTAACAATTCGTTGTTTGTCCTGATTTGTTGGCATATACCCTGTCCCCAGAGTGATGAAATTGATAGCTAATTTAGATTTTAAAAGTCATTGGCGTGTACTGGTGCAGAATATGAGTATCAAACCTGCTGCAACGTCTCAATTCTTTTAAAGCGCAGGCGCGACAGATTGACGGTGCCGGCACCAAAACCAAAGATAAAAATACCCAAATATTTTAAATATTTATCGTATAAATCCTCGCCATATTTGGCGATGATCTTGTCTTTATTGTTGATAAAATTTCTGTACCACTTTTGTAGTGTTTTCTTATAGTGTAAACGGTCGTTACTGATGGTTACCAGTTCGTACTTATGCTCTGCGGCCAGCAGCACATCGCTCAGACGAGGTAAATCGGATTCTGGAAAGATTTCCGTCACAAACATATTAGGATTGTCTTCATCGTAATTCTCATAAACGATTGTTTGTAGTGACATATATCCGTCTTTCTTTTGTATTCCCCAGCATTTCTCGAAAAATTGGGTATAGTTGGCAATCTTTTCGCTACGGGTGCAGCCGTGGCGAGCGAAATGTTCAAACGCCCCAATACTCACGATACCATCATACAAGCCTTCTGGATTGTGTTGCTCCCAGCCTTCCAAAAAAACGTCCATTTTGTTTAGGGTATCAGCTTCTATCCATTCGTATTGCGAATGACTCAGGGTCAGGCCGACTGTCTTAGCCGAATACTTGTTGGCCGCTCTTTTGCCCAATGCGCCCCAACCGCAACCTATATCCAGTAAGGTATCTCCGGCTTTAGTACAGACATTATCGAGGTGAAAATCTAACTTTCTGTACTGGGCCTGTGTTAGGTCTTGATCATCATCCGAAGCGAACAGCGCCGCCGAGTAGGTCATGGTTTCATCAAGCCAGAGTTTGTAGAAATCGTTGTCTACATCGTAGTGTGCTTGTATCGCCTCTTCAGATGCACCGACATGTTTTACTGCTTCCTTATTGTCCATTGTGCGAGGTTTATCCATTCATAGACTCCATCACGAAATCCACTATGTCCGCTACATACATTTTTTGGTAAACCACGGAAGGATCGTCGATTTCTATATTGAAGTTGTCCTCCACGTCGGCCATCAAGCCCACCATCGACACCGAATTGATTCCGAGTGTCGATATTTTCGTATCAGAGTCAATATTTTCCGTGTCGGAAATTTCGCCAATCTTTTTCACTAACCAATTGGAAACTTCTTGCGTGCTGTTTGCCCTTGAAGTCATAATCCTCTGTCCTTTTGCAAAATTAACTTACGTGCTCTGTCTTCTTTCTCTCAATTGCGGAACTTTCAGGTAAGCGCACTTCTGTAGCAGTGCCGATGAAATGCAGAAAACGTATGAATATATAACCTAAATCAGGCTGCCATTTTCCAAGGCCAAATCGAGCAGATGTCGGGAAAGCATGGTGAGAGTTATGCCACGACTCCCCCATGCTGATAACAGAGAGCAGTGGCAGGTTGTGACTGCCTTCGCCTGTTTCGAAATCCTTACGCCCATATACATGGGCAAATGAATTAAGCGACCATGTCACATGATGTGCTACGAAAGTTCTGATCATGCCTCCCCACACTATTCCTTCCAGAAATGCCTGGCTGGTATGGTGCAGTAAAAGCGCAATCAGTCCTGGTATGAGCATGCCTGCGGCAACGATGTACCAGTAATAATTGTTGATGTTATTTAGATCCCTGTCTCTGAGTAAGTCTTTGCTGAATCTCAAGGGATTACTCAACTTACTGGTAAACATCCAACCGACGTGAGCATGCACGAGACCAGCAAATTTGTTCCGGTGCAGATTGGGTGAGTGAACATCACCAGACTTATCGCTGTAGGCGTGGTGGCGTCGATGAGTCGATGCCCAGAACAATACTGGCCCCTGTGCGGCAATACTGCCCATTAACGCTAGCAGAATCTTTACGGCACGATTAGCCTTGAAAGACTTATGAGCGAAGAAACGATGATAGCCGGATGAGATACCCAAGGTGCTGATGGTGTAAAAGACGATAAAAAGGATGATATCCGTGGCAAAATAGCTGGTAAAATACCCAAAGTGAGAGAGCACGTATAACAGCACCAGCGGCGGTATGGCGATCGTCAGAAAAGCGGCCAACCACTGCCTGCTCGACAGCCCACGTGATTCTAGATAAATACTGGTCATTTCATTTCTCCTTCTGCAATATCAGAAATAGCCAGCATGCAAGGTAACCTGTCAGGATATAGATTTCTACAGGCCAAACGTTTTGTCTTTCCACTGGTTGTTACAGGAATACTGTTTGGTTTCACAAGAACAACTTCTTTTATGACGACACCGCAGGTATCGTAGATTGTTGTTTTTATGAGTTCCGGTAAATCTGCTATTTGGTCCAGCCGTCTCAAGAACTGCCTTTTTATTTCTATTACTAAAATGATATCCCCATCCATCTGAAAGGCAGCCACTCGGCTACCGATAGCTGACGTATTGCTGCACCGTGCAGCGTACTCTATATCTTGGGGATAAAAGTTTTCTCCATTGACGATAATGATTTCTTTCGATCTGCCTGTTATATACAAATTACCCGCTTCGTCTTTGAAACCGAGATCACCGGTATTCAGGTATTGCCCCTGCTTACCACTATCGGTGAGTTCGGAATAAAATACCGCGTTACTGACATAATCGTGGATATAGCCTTTGGCGATAGAAGTGCCCTGCATCCATATTTCGCCGACTTTGCCCTGTGTCAATTCTACTTTGTCGACCGGATCGACCACAACGACAGTGGTATCCACTGGTTTACCGCAACTCACATATTCAACTGGCCAATCGCTCGTCAATACTTGGCTTTGAGGTAATTCGCTTTTACTGACTGCGGTTGCAAACAGGACCGTTTCCGCCAAACCGTAAGCCGGCAGGTATGCTTGTTTACGAAAACCATAGTGTTTGAATACTTCGTAGAATCTGTCCAAAGTATCCATATAAATTCTATCGGCACCGATAAAAGCGATATCCCAGCTTGATAAATCGAGGCTGGTATCAGCTGCAGGTGAGAAGCGATGCAGGCACAAATCATAAGCAAAATTAGGCCCGCCGGTAGTATTGACTCTGTACCTGGATATCGCCTCCAACCATTTCAATGGCCGGGATATAAACGACAGGTGGGAGAGGGTGTATATTTTGAAACCGGCATAAAGAGGCTGAAAAATTCCGCCTATCAATCCGAGATCGTGATGATTAGGCATCCACGTCATACCAATTGTATCTCTCGTATGCTCATACTTGATCTGAATTTGCCTAGAATTATCGAGAATATTTTGATGCGAAATCATGATGCCCTTAGGCTTTGTTGTCGATCCCGATGAAAACTGTAAAAACGCGACATCTTCCGAAGCGCCTCTGTTACGGTTTCTATCAATGCCGTTTATTGCACCTCGATCGATGATATCTTCAATGACCAATAAGTTTTCCGATACAGCTTCAATAGTGTCTTTGTGTTTCGTGGCGTACTTTTTACTGGCGACTACAGTCAGTTCGCCAACGATACTTTTAATATTCTCAAGAAACGAAGTAATATCGCGGTGTATCGGATTGATGGTTATAGGTATAGCCGGCGTAATGAGTGCGCCTAGGAATGTAAGTAAATAATTAATATCATTGTCGCAGAGGATAGCGATATATTTATTGACAAGCCCCTCTACTACCAGGTTGTCACTAAAAGATTCACATTTTTCGAGCAACTCTGAAAAGCTCGTTTTAGAAACAATCTCGTTTGTTTTATCCAAATAGAAAAAGGCGTCTTCATCACCTTGAACCTGCGCTCTGTAGCTGAGCAGATCATAAATGTTCGCGGCTTGTTTCAATTTTGCTTCTGTTAGATGTTCCATGGCTCATTCGCCGAAAAGATAGTTAATAACTTTGTCAACGACAGATTTCTTCAACAGAATTTTGTTATGGCCCAGTTTGCTCGTGGCAACAAACTCACTGCGCTTACACTGATTCGAAGCTTTCAATCCATCTTCGTAGGGCACGTATTTGTCATCTTTATCATGGATAAACAAAGTCGGAAAAGAGATGCGGGGACCTAGGGTAGAAAACGAAAGATTAGCCCTCGGCATATTGTGCCAGCGTTCAGTTTCCATAATCTCGTGCATCATCGACACTGATTTTACAGGTATTCGAAGAAACTCGCCAAATTTATTAACGACGTTTTCAACGGAATAGGGGGACGATAAGAAAGCTGCTTTTTCGAATGCGATGCCATTATTGACGGCGATTGCCGTAGCCCCACAGCCGAATGAATGTGCCACGACAAAGCAGATATCTTCGTTGGCTTGGTGGACTTCAGCCAACACCTTTGCAAACAGCGGAAGTGTGGTTTTATTTCCCTCTGAATCACCGTGAGCTGGACCATCAAAAGCGATTACTCCGAATCCATGCTCCAGTATCGGATCGATAAACTTATAGAGATGAGTGGCCCGCCCTTCCCAGCCATGGACAAGCATCACTTTGGGCAGGTGACTGTCGCCCCACTGATAGGTGCTGATTTCTCCCAGTGGTCCCTGTAACTTGATTTGCTTGGCTTTCGCTTTGTAGGCAAGTTCAAGCTTAGAACTATCCGTTTTTCGCGGTGAATAAAATAGATTGACGCCAGCCGTGGCTGCGGTCTTGGGAAATAGGGGCCCTAATAGCCTGAAGGATGTCCTAATGAGCCATATCATCTTGATATAACCTTATCCAGTCGATATGTGAGATTCGGCAATTCCATGCATCTCTGACGCAGGTTTTCTAAGATCGCTAAACAGAGGTAAAAAACCGGCGCATTGCTTTCTCTTTACAATAAAACGAGTTAGCGCACCAGACATATTCTAAGCGCAGTGTTCAGTTTCTAGGAGATTAAATCCCAATCCAAGCTACACCAAATTTATTAATATTGCAACTGAATTTAGGGGTATCTTTATGTTTTTATGCGAAATGGGGTCTCAGAGTGAATCCGTCATGCTGACTAGAGTGATAGCCACGCAGCTGCTAATAATAGCGCAGCACCGCACATTGATGCATAAACACCGAACATGTTGCTGTAGTACATAATTTTTCTCGGTGCAGTGTCGCCTCTCGTAACCCCTCGATGCTCAACGATAGGGCTCATGATAAGTGCGATAGCGAAAGCATAAGCAGAGAGAACCAACAACGCTGTGAGTACCCACTTAAAAGCTAAGCTGATGACCAACTGAGTTAGACCTGGTGCCAATGCCAACAGTAATATTGCACCAATAGAAATCGCACTGTGTGCAACACGCCATGCACTGATCACAAACTCGGTATTTCCTTGAATAATTGCCTTGGCATAGGGCACTCCAGTCAGTAATCCAATGAACAAAATGAGAGCGCCATGAAAAAACAGGTGTCGGGATGGTTCGTCCATTGTTATATCCTAGTGCAACAAGGAACGAATGCTATCACGACTTGTGTCCCTCAAATCAACTTTGCACTGCAGAAAACCGAGGGAAGACCCTGAGGTATCCCCACAAAAAAGCAGTTTCTCACAATAAGTTAGCGAGTATACTTAATCTAAAACAGCGTGCGCACCGGATTTTTTCCTCCGAACTCATCACTTTTCGGGGGATACGATGCACACGGTCTCAATGTTACACAAAATTCTCTTCAACTCTATTCCTTCCATTCATGTCGCCCGTCTTAATACACTCATGGCAGGTGTACACAGCACGCCTGTCAACGCCTTACCGCGCGTTGGTTCAACCTGCCGGCCTTGATATTTCTCGGGGTGTGGAATCCCGGCAAGCTCCAGGATCGTGGGCATGAGGTCCCAGACATAGCCAAAGGCGTCGACCTGCCGCCCACCCTTGGCACCGGGGCCCGCAATGAGCAGCGGGCTGCGGATCCTACCTTCGCTGACGGCTATTTTGAACAGGTCCAGCGGGCCTGCGATGGCGGATCCAAAACCCATGCCGTAGGCGTAATGGGATATCGGATGCCCAAGATTCTCGAGAGAGTTGTCGAAATGGGCGAACCACTTGCTGCCACGGTTACCGGGATAGTCTTCGCTGTACCAGGGATTCGGACCGTTATCCGAAAGAAAGATCACAATGGTGTTGTCGTATTCACCGATGTCCTTGAGAAAGTTCACGACCCGCCCGAAATGGTAATCCATGTTGTCTAACATGCCGGCATAGACCTCCATTCCCCTCGACTCGAGCGTCCGTTGCTTCTTGCTGAGCGAGCCTCATGGCTTCACCCTGTGATAGCGCTCCGGTATCTGGGCGCTATCTGGAACCAACCCCATCCGCTTTGCCACCGTTGCCCTTCAGCCCGGCGAACCAGATGTACGGGGATAGGCGGAAGTGCCAGTTCTCCTCAGCAAAGACGGGATCAGCGCCGAGTAACAACCCAAAAAAATACAACGCGATGTTAATCATCCACTGCAAACTATCGGTCAAACTAGCCTTGACTGACGGTTGCCCCAAGAAAATGTGCTATTTGACGCAGATCAATGCGTCAATTAACCCATTAATGGATTATTCCTCTATTATTGAGTTTCGCCGTTTGACAATTCGTAACGCTATCAACCTTGGGGGAAGAGGAATAATGCACAAGAGTCTCAAACAAGCATCCGCGTTGGCGATGGGGCTGGGTATCGGCCTGGGCATGGCATCGAACGCCTGGTCTCAGTCAACACTCGAGGAGGTCATGCAGGCGCGTGGCCTGACGCAGAAGGATCTACTGGCCGCGGCCAAGACCTACACGCCAACCGGTGGCCGTGACGAGTATCTGGCCTTCAGCTCAGGTGGGCAGAGCGGACAGGTTATCGTCTACGGCATACCGTCCATGCGTATCCTGAAGTACATCGGTGTGTTTACCCCGGAACCCTGGCAGGGTTACGGCTTTGATGATGAATCAAAGGCGGTGCTGGCCGGCGGCAGGATTCAGGGCAAGGACATTAACTTTGGTGACACCCATCACCCGGCCTTCTCGGAAAAGGCGGGTGAGTATGATGGCCGTTATCTGTTCATCAACGACAAGGCCAACCCGCGCTTGGCGGTCATCGATCTGCATGACTTCGAGACCAAGCAGATCGTGGCCAACCCCTTCTTCAAGTCCGAGCATGGCGGTGCCTTCGTCACCCCGAACACGGAATATGTGATGGAGGCCACCCAGTATGCGGCCCCCTTCAGTGACGAATTCGTTCCCTTGGAGGAGTTCAACGAGAAATACCGTGGTGGTCTGACCTACTGGAAGTTCGACAACGAGAAAGGCCGTCTCGATATGGCCAACTCCATAACCTTTGAGCTACCTCCCTATAGTCAGGATCTCTCCGATGCGGGTAAAGGCCCATCCAACGGCTGGGGTTTTACCAACTCCTTCTGTTCAGAGCGCTATGTGGGTGGCATCGAACGGGGCCGTCCTCCCTTCGAGGCAGGCTGCTCCCAGAAAGATACCGACTTCATGCATGTGACCAACTGGAAGAAGGCCGAAGAGTTGGTCAAGGCCGGTAAGGTGAAGAAAGAGAAGGGCATGTATCTGATTCCAATGGATCAGGCAGTTAAAGAAGGTCTGCTCTATCTGATCCCCGAGCCCAAAAGCCCGCACGGTGTGGATGTGAGCCCGGACGGCACCCATATCATCGTCTCCGGCAAGCTTGACAGCCATGCCTGGGTCTATAGCTTCGATAAAATCCAGAAGGCGATCAAGGCGAAGAAGTTCGAGGGCAAGGACCCCTACGGTATCCCGATCATTGCCATGAAGGATGCCCTGCATACCCAGGTACAGGTGGGTCTCGGTCCGCTGCATACCCAGTATGACTCCAAGAAGTGTGTGGTCTACACCTCCATCTATGTGGATTCCATGGTCACCAAATGGGACTACTGTGAAGGCAAGGTGCTGGATCAACTGCATATCCACTACAATATCGGCCATCTGGTCTCCATGGAGGGCGACTCCGTCTCTCCCGATGGCAAATACCTGGTCTCCCTCAATAAGCTGGCCATCGATCGATTCAATCCTGTTGGCCCCCTGCATCCGCAGAACCATCAGCTGATCGATATCAGCGGCGACAAGATGCAACTGCTCTACGATATGCCTTTGCCCCTGGGCGAACCCCACTATGTGGTGGCGATCAAGGCCGATAAGCTGAAACCAGCGGTGCGTTATAAATCCGGTTGGGATAGCCGTTCCGACAAGAAATCCCCCTGGAAGACCCGTGCCGGACGTGAAAAGGTGGTGCGTAAGGATGGCGTGGTACATGTCTACGGTACCCTGATCCGCTCGCACATCACGCCGGAGATCATTGAGGTGGAAGAGGGTGAGACTGTCTCCATCCATCTCACCAACCTGGAACGTGCCCAGGACGAGACCCACGGTTTCGCCATGTACGGCCAGAATGTCCAGTTGTCTGTTGAGCCGGGTAAGACTGTCTCGGCAACCTTCACGGCTGACAAGGCCGGTGTCTATCCCTACTACTGCACCGAGTTCTGCTCGGCGCTGCATCTGGAGATGCAGGGCTATCTGCTGGTCAAGCCAAAAGGCTATCAGGCCAAGGCTGGTGAAATTAAGGAAGGCCAGATATACACCAAGGCCGATTATGACAAACAGGTCAAGACCAATGTCGATACTCAGGCTGTCATAGATTCCGTGGTGGGTTTTATCACCAGTCACAACTACAAGGATTTTCCGGAAGTTGTAAGCCTGGTTGAGGATGCAACCGATCAGCTCGGTTTTGCCGAAGAGGCGAAAAAGAAGTCAGAGGATTTTGCCGGTAAGGGTGACTATCAGAATGCCACGCTCTGGGCAGGACAGTGGTGGCAGTATCAGGTCAAGACCGCCGACATGGGCCTGCGCGCCAAGACCTTCCTGGAAGAGCATGGAGCTAAAAAGGTTAAATAGATTCGAGGTTATTTAACCTGAAAAAAGAGGTAAAAGGGGGTCTTTCGAGGCTCCCTTTTTTTGTGTGACCTCAATGAACTCTTTAATAATTCAAGAATTTTAACAATAGTCAATGCAACTCCGCGCTGTTATGTTGAAACTATTGCCTTATAGTAGAGTCGGATTTTCTGCTGAGGTTTAATAAGATTAAGAGGAAACTCGTATGTTTAAGTTCAAAACCATCTCCCTGACTGTTTTTGCTGGTTTTATTTCGATGGGTATGGCGGCTAATGCGTTTGCCGCAGACGGCGCCGCTCTGTTTCAGTCAAAGACCTGCTGGTCCTGCCATGGCAAAGACGCCAATACCCCCATCATGCCGGTCTATCCAAAATTGGCTGGGCAGAATGCCGACTATGCCTTCAACCAGATGAAAGACATCAAATCGGGTGCACGCAACAATGGCCAGACCGCGGCGATGAAAGGTGTCATGGGGCTGGTTTCGGACGAGGAGATGAGAGCCATTGCTGATTGGCTTGCCACACAATAAGTATCCTCTCATATGCTGTCGCCGGAGAAGCTTTGTTGTCCTGATGGGCGCCAGTTGATGTATATCAAAGAGCGCTAATATTCCCTGTGTCACACTGCCGCCCCTGAATGGGAGCGCCTCTGCGCTCCTGATTCCCAATACGCTGGCTGCATCTGGCGACAAGAGAGATGAACACACTCCCCAAACGGGGCCGGAGAGTTAACTGATGAACGTTAAACCGATTTTAAAGACCATTGTGGTGGCCTTGGGGCTGGCAATATCTGCTGGTAGTCTTGCTGCTGGTAGTGACCAGGCGACGGATATCAAGGACTGGAATATAGCTGGTGGCGAGAAAGACGAGGCCATGCTGCTGAAAGCCGATAAAGAGCGTGGGATTGCGGTCTATGAGGTCTGCTCCGCCTGCCATTTATTGGAGGGTTGGGGCCTGAAGGATGGTACTTTCCCACAGTTGGCGGGGCAGCATCGTTCCGTGCTGATCAAGCAGCTGGCCGATATCCGTGCCCAGAACCGGGACAATCCCACCATGTACCCATTCGCCCTGGATGAGCAGATAGTGGCCGCTTCAGGCTATAAACACGGTGAGATCAAGCCGGCTCAGCTGGTGGCTGATGTGACTGATTACATCTCAAAACTGCCGATGAACCCGGAACCCGGTCTGGGTCCCTGGGATAAGGGAACCCCTGAATTTGCTCAGGGTGAAAAACTCTACAAGGACAACTGTGTCCAGTGCCACGGTGATAATGGTGAGGGTGATTCTGAGAAGTTCTATCCCAGGATTCAGGGCCAGCACTATGCCTATATGTTGCGCCAGTTCGAGTGGATCCGCGACGGCAAGCGGCGCAACGCCAATCCTGACATGGTGAAGCAGATCAAGGGTTTTTCAGATAAGGATATGCAGATGGTGATCAACTGGACCGCCCGTGCTCCGATTCCCAAGGAGGATCTGGCGCCTTCAAAAGATTGGCAGAACCCGGACTACGATTGATCCTGATTTTGGATACCGGCAACGTAGGCCCATGGCGGCGTCCTGCCGCCAAGGGGCCCGCCACCCCGAACCCGGGCGCCCGTGCCGTTGGTACTGAGCCTGGTCGCTAATCACCAAACAATATATCTAGCCTAATATAGTCGCAGTGTGCCTAGCTTATATTCCAGACATCTCCAGGTATAGTTTTTCAATCCAATGTAGGGTGGGCACCGCCCACCAAATACCTTTCGATCTATCCCTTGATGGTGGGCAGTGCCCACCCTACACTGAAGGATCTTTTCAACGATAGGTTAAACCTATGCAGTCAAAGCGAACAGTCCAAGTTGGTATCCTCACCCTGGTGGCGTTGGGTCTTCTGACGGTCATCTTCTACTCACCTATCTGGTGGGTATCACTGACTGCACCCAACTATCCTGAAGAGTCGTTCCCGGACGGGGTGCGCATCCATTTCCATATGAATGGTGTCTTCAATGGCTGCGAAAAACAGGAGAAAGCAGAGATTGTGGAGGAGGAGGCGCTGGATTGCGTGCATGAGATGGATACCATCAA
>JBDLIZ010000107.1:0-12209 GCA_039714615.1 Pseudomonadota bacterium
CAGACGAGGAGGAGTTAAAAGCAACGTGTTATCGGATTTCTTCATTGGCGCACACGCTGCGGTAATGGGTTATTCAATCCTGACGCGCGATACCCGTAGATATGCCGGCTACTTTCCCAGCATTGAGGTGATTGCTCCAGCCGGGACGTAAACCAAGTGATAGAGGAGCGAAGACATTGGTATCAGGTTTCACATTGTACATTCGATAATTGTTTGGAGAATTCTGAAGAGCAGGGAATGACATACATGGCTAAAACAGAAAATAAGATAAAGGGGACGGACAAGATAAAGGACAAGATAAAGGGGACAGATTTATTTTTATAGTAATCATTGAGCGCCGCATTATGAATCGGAAGCAGGGCAGGCCCCGAAAAGAAACGGAAAAATAAATCTGTCCCCTTTTTCCTGGTCGTGGCTCTGTTGTCATCGACAGCATGAGCGTGGTGGCCAGACCGGATGTCGCCCAGAAACAGGAAGATGAAGATAAGGCCAAGGCCGGCGAACCCGGCGGAGCGCAGCCAGGCTCAGGGGCGGCGGAGCCGGGGACGGGAGTCAAAGAGCCCGGTGGCCCTGCTGCAGGGGAGCCAGCAGGTTCAGCACTGCCAACAGGATTCTTTAGCTCAGTTGATCTCGACGCTGATCGCCTCGGCCGGGAACCCGGAAAGGTTGCAGAAGAGGCATTTCGGCACTTGGGCACACTGCCGGGTGCAAAAGTAACTGTGTCGCTGGAGATACATGCCGAAGTTCCTGATGGTGTTTCAGAGGATCTGCAACGCGTGGTCACAGAGCATTGTGAGGTGCTGAAGTTTAAGTCTCATGGGTTTGAGAAGGATTAGCTATGAAGGTAATGGAAGCAGATATGTGGAAAGAAATGCTAGGAGGTCGAGGCCTTGTCTCCAACTAGATGTGTTTAGTATTTTCGTGCTGAGCGGCTCGAGGCACCTGCGACGCTAAAACGGAAGCTCGGGAATTGGACGTAACGTGACAGCTTTGAAACGATCTTACTTACAGAAGACGCTGAAGGTATTGTTCGCCTTGAGCGGAAACCAATGCGCACATCCGGAATGCACAAACACCCTCATTGAGTCCGCTACCGAAAACTCCGACGCTTTCGTCACTGCTCACATTTGCCACATCTATGCAATCAGCACAGATGGGCCAAGGGGAAAACCAGGACTTACCCAAAAGGAACTTAATTCACCGGAGAATCTCATCCTGCTTTGCCGCCATCATCATGGGGTGGTGGACGGCCAACATGAAACCTACCCGGCCGCGATGCTCAAGGAGTGGAAGCAAAGCCATGAGTCGAAGATGCAAAAGCGGCTCTCCGCCGACTTGGAAAGTGTCCAGCCGGATATTTTTTCTCATTCTTACTTTGTATGCGTGGAAAGAGACTCTAGGTAAGCATGGGATTAAGGTCGCTGATGAGGGAGACGAAGGGGATGCGGCCACTGACACCGTCAGGCAGTCCTCTGATTCCTCCGAGAGGAACTCTACCAACTATTAATGACTTCGCGTCGCGAGAGACGCGCCGGATAATGGCTGTAAGAGACTCAAACCTTCAGGTCGACTTGACAGGCTCGGCATCAAAATTGAACCTGCCAGCCACACTCGCGGGTTTTCGGGATATCCATGCCGGCGAAACCCTCCTCGTCTGCGGCTGCGGCACCTCGCTCAACGAACTAAAAAACCCCGAAAAATTCATCACCATCGGCGTCAGCGACGTCGGCCGCAATTTCGATCCCGGCTATCTCGTAGTACTCAACCACCACCACCAGTTCAAGGACGATCGTTTCCGCTATGTCGAACAAAGCCGTGCCCGGGCAATCTTCACCCAGCTCGATCTGGGCCTCCGACATTCTCATATCGTCCGTTTCAAACGTGATCGTTTCCATGAAGATAAAAGATGACCGATAGATACCAGCCACTAGTAAGCTGTCTCTGCGTGACAGAGGGTCGACCAGAATTCATGCCTTGGCTTTTGTGGTGTTATGACCGGCAAAGCTGGGTCAATCGTGAACTTGTTGTGATCGACAGTTCATTAGAGCCACTTCAAATTGAGGGGCGTCAAGACATCAGGGTTGTACCGACTCTCCACGGGATCTCTGTTGCTTCGAAGCGCAACTTGGCAATGAATGAGGCGAGAGGTGAAATCATCACCTGGTTTGATGACGATGACTGGCAGCATCCACTTAAAATCGAAAGACTCCTGCCCAATCTAAATAAGAGTACCGTCTATGCGGGCACGAAATCTGGGTGGTTTCTGGATTTGTTTGCAGAGCAGTGTGCAAAGTACAGAGGTACGGGCAGGAGGATAGTATTCAATAGCGGTATTTACCTTAAAAGCGCAATTGACCTGGTTAAGTTCCCCAATAACAAGCAAAAAGCAAGTGATACAGTTTGGTTGCAAACGATTAAATCCAGATATGGCGATCCATATGTTATCGCCGATGAACACCTTTTCTTTTGGATTAGCCATTCAGAAAATCTGAGCAATCCGGCAGGAAGGAGAAGGTACAATCAACCATTGGATGCACTTAAGAGACTAGTGCACCAACAACTTTCATCTGCTGGGTTATTTCTCGATGGTGGACGGTTAAACCCTCTGTTTCACTGGAGGGTTGGCGGTGGAGCCACCCGTTAAAACAAAGTTGTTTGGGTACTAGTAGGGACAGACCATTGGGGCACCACTGAAGAACAGCTGGAAATGTTAAGAGAGAGGTTGAGAAAGAAAGACACTTTCACGCCAACTTGGAATAAGACTATGCGTTACATAGAAAGGAATAGACAAGGCGAGAATAACGCCGTGTCTACTAATCTTGATATTCAATCAGAAAATCCAGCGTGGGAGAACGGCTATAAAGTATCTGCTTGTTTATTGTCCTGGAAAAGGCCCAATAATTTATCCCTAATAGTAAATTTTCTAAATAATTATAGCTTCATTGATGAGATTATTATCTGGAATAATAATCCTAAGGCAAACCTGAATCTACAACATGAAAAAACCGTTAGGGTTATTAATTCCAAAGAAAACTTGATCTGTTATGGTAGATTTCTTTGTGCAAAAGAGGCGAGAAACGACGTTATTTACTTTCAGGACGATGATGCGATTATAGAGAATATCCAAGAGATGTATAAATATTTTATGAATAATCCGTCATCTATTACGCACGGCATATGCGGACGTCATTTCTCGAATCGGGAAAGGTACAAGTATTCTGATGGTAGCTTAGCGCTCCTGGGATGGGGGGCATTCGTCGCTAAAACATCCATTTTATTACTGGATGACTATATTAGAGAGAATGGTATAGACCATCTGCTGTTACGAGAGGCCGACAAGATATTTACCCTTCTTCAAGGAAAGGATCACAAGACGATTGAAGCGAAAGTAAGATTTCTTCCAGGTTATGCTGATCGTGAGATTGCTTTATATAGAGAAAATGGACATGAGCAGTGCAAATCACTGGCAATAAGGCGTTCGCTAGAAGCGTTACGTAAGCGAAAGAGCGTTGTATTTCCTGTTAAATGGAACGTAGTCATAACTAGCTGCAACTATGACAAATACCTTAGGGAGGCTATCGAATCGGTGTTACTGAGCGACGCAGACTATGTGATCACACTGGTTAACGATGCTTCAGTTGACGATACACACGATATTTGTAAGGATTAGTCGGAACGTTTTGAACATGTTTACTATCATCAGTTTTCGAGCAATCATGGGGTTGGAGCTGCGAGAAATTCCGGTGTGGCATCGATCAACAGTACGTTTGTGATTCTACTAGACGCGGATGATAAGATCGGAAAAGACTATCTTTATGAAGCAGAGCGACTGATGAATTCAGGCTGCGATGTCGCTAATCCAGATGCCATTTTATTCGGAGAGAGGCGTTCCAGGTGGGTCGTGCCTGACGAGGTTAGCGATGAAATGTTACTGAAAAGGAATTATGTGCACTGTTGTGCTGCATTTCGTACGTCTTATTGGGAACAAGTTGGTGGTATAGACGAAACGATGGTGAATTGGCAGGATTACGATTTTTGGATTCGCGTGGCGAAGATGGGAGCGAGAATAAAGAGGCTTCCAGGTGATCATTTTCATTATCGAAGGCATTCAGGGTCAAAGTCTTCCATAAATTCCAAACGACGCGAAGAGCTAAGGAGGCATATTAGGTCAAAATACGAGAGTCTTGCCAGTTGCTAAGCCTATTCCCCGGCAGGATCCTGTCCGCAGAATGCGAATATTTAGCTCCATAGATCCCCCAGACGAATGATGATAGCGTCAAATGGCACGACCGAGACTGTGTCGTCATCACGGAAGATACCCAGCGGCCTCCACTTGGCCTCAACGAGTTCATAGGCCTCAAACGTGTGTGTCTTGGGGTCGACAAGCCAGGCGAATTGAACGCCGTAGCGTGCATATAACGGCATTTTCTCCTCACGGTCGGTGCTTTTCGTCGAAGGAGAGAAGATTTCACAAATCCAGTCCGGAACCACCTGGACCTTGTGCCCCTCCGGCGGCGACGGCATACGCGTCTTGCGCCAACCGGCGATATCCGGGACCGTGACCTCCGCATCCAGAACGAAATGAACTTCAGATTCGTCAACAATCCACCACCCACCCGGTCCACCGCGCCCACGTCCGTAAGGACCTTCGATGTCGGCGCCTAACCGTGAACCGGCAAGAGCATGGGACCAGGCCGGGCGGGGCTGGGTCCGCAACTGGCCGTTGATGATCTCGCCGGTCAGTCCCTCCGGAAGAGCCTCTAACTGTTCGTAGAGGGATGGTTTTCTGGCTGCTCGTGGGTTCATAGCGGTTTGATGGTCACGGTGGTTGCATTACTCAGTATTGTAGCAGTTGAATGATGTTGGAACTATTTGAGCTTCTTTGAGCACTCTTCAACGGGCTCCCTGTTGCGGTTCTCCCAGATAATCTTCTCGATTGATCCCATGCTTCTTCAATAACTTGCACAAACATCGCCGTTCCTTGCAGGCAAGATGGGCGGCCTTGGTCACGTTCCCATGAGTGGCGAGCATAAGCCGGTGTAGATATTTCCGTTCAAAATCCTGGACTACCGCATTGCGCATTTCATTAAATTGGAATCGAGTGATGGAGGGGGGGATAGTGATTGTTATCGTATTGAGCCGGTAAAGTAAATCTTCGCGGAAGCAGTCTTCGATAACCAGTTTTTCCAGGTTCTGGTTAGTGGCCGCCACGATGGCGCATTGCCCTTCGATGACTTGCGCGCTTCCCAGTGGACGGAATGTCCTGAGCCCTGGGTTGAAGGCTGTCTATCTCATCGAGAAAGAGTGTCCCGCTTGCCGCTTGCGCCACCAGGCCGGGAAACTCTTCTTTGGCGTCGGTAAAAGCCCCTCTTGCGTGGCCGAAGACCTCATTCTCGAACAGAGTATCGGGCAGGCTGCTGCAATTCACGGGAATAAAGGGTTCCTCCTTACGCGGGCCCAGGTAATGAAGCGCACGAGCCGCAAGTTCCTTTCCGGTACCGGTCTCTCCCTGGATGAGGACCGGCGCCTTGCTGCGCGAAAACTTTCGAATGCTACCGATAACTTCGAGAAAGGTGTCGGAGGCACCATGGATCGCGAGGGAGTTATTTCGAACCCGATCATCCTCCCTACTTTCCGGTAAGCTTGATCTCGATACGACGATTTCGTCCATAGGCCTGCGGGGTATCGGCCTCATCAATGGGGTGAAACTCCCCGAACCCGGCAGCGACCAGTCTTCTCGGTGAGATCCCCTGGTTTATCAAGTAGTTGACTATCGATAGGGCACGCGCAGTCGACAGATCCCAGTTAGAGGGATATTTTGCTGTGTGGATGGGGCGCCTGTCGGTATGACCATCGATGCGTAAGATCCAGTCGATATCGGGCGGAATCGTGCTGGCTACCGCCTTTAGGGTTTTGGCCAGATGCGCCAACTGTGTTTCTCCCTGCGCCTCTAACTCCGCCGAGGCACTTGCAAATAGAAGTTCCGAGGGGAATACAAAACGATCGCCCTGAATTCTAATATCAGGATGGTCGCCCAACAGCTCGCGCAATCGACCAAAAAATTCCGAGCGATAACGGCTGAGCTCCTCCACCTTGTGCGCCAAAGCCACATTGAGGCGTTGACCAAGGTCAGTGATCTTGAGCTTTTGTTCCTTGACCGTAGTCTGCGAAAGTTCCAGGGTGGCGGAAAGTCTCGCCAGCTGTTCACGCAGCGCGGCAATCTGCTGATTCAGAAAACCCAGCTGCGACTGAGCCTGGTCACTGAGTTCGTGCTGTTCACTCAAGGCAAGATCGACACTGGCGATCTTGGCCATCAATCCCTGAATTCGCATATTACGCTTATCGATGATCTTCTGAGCCAATAGCGTACGTTCCTTCTCATCCGCCAGCCGGAACTCCAGGGCCCTGCTTCGGTCTCGTGCTGCACCCAGATCCTGCTCACTCTGCCGGGAAAAATCGGCGATCTCCTGTTCCAGTTTACTGCGCAATTGACGCAGAGCGTAGATATCCTCTTGCAAACTAGCGATCTCCACGAGCTGCAATCTCAGCTGCTCCTTATCGGTAGTGACTGTGGTTTGTAAGTCTGTAATTTGCAGCTGCAATTGGGCCGAACGGGATTGCGCAGCCTCCGAACGTTGAGTTACCAGGGTGAGTCGTTGCAACAATGCATCGCGCTCAGTCACCGTCACATTCAGCCGTCGTGTTAGATGATCGATCGTCTGATTGAGTTCCGTGCTTTGTTCACGTTCCAAGGCGAGTTGATCGGCCAGTTCGTTAATGCCTCGGGACAATTGCGTTAAGGCAAGATCCCTTCCAGAGAGCTGATTGGATAGAAAGAATTGGGCCACTACGAAGATCAGCAAGGTAAAGATGAGCACTAGCAATACCGATGCGAGCGCATCGACAAAGCCAGGCCATATATCCGCTGAACGGCGGCGACGTTGCGTTAGTGCAAACATGGTATGTGTAGAAAATGCAGTTTGCCTGTCCGGCTAGGACAGGCTCCCTAGGTTTGGGGATGAGATAGCACGCGCGCCAATAGTCTCATCTCGCTGCGCAGTTCATCGAGTATCTCGCCGCGACCCGCGACCAACTCATCCGCCAGACGTGCGGCCGTAAGATCCAAGTTTCTCAAGTGGTCTCGCGTCTGCTCATCGACCGTCCAACCATGCGTCGCCCCCTCGGCAAGGCGGGCGATCACCGGTTGCATCTCCATCTGGTTGTTGGCGAGTTCAACGAGCAGCCTCTGCTCGGTACGCATCTGATCCGTCAGTTCCGCAAGCTTTTCTGTCAGATCCATCAACCGCGCCTGCCCGGTACGACGGTCTTCTTCACCGCGTGCCATGGTCCTTTGCAGATTATTAAGGTTGTCCGCCGTCTGCTCCAATAAGGCCTCGATGTAGTGCGGCAGGGATTGCTCGCCTTCCACCAGCAGACCACTACTGGGCAGATGGGCCAGTCCCGAAAGCCACTCTTCCAGATGGTTATAAAAACGATTTTGGGCGTGTCCGGCCTGTAGGTCTATGAAGCCCACGATCAGCGAACCGGCCAGTCCGAACAACGAAGAGCTAAACGCTGTACCCATACCGGCCAGCGGCCCTTGCAAGTTGGTCTTGAGCTGTTCGAAGGTAGCGCCCAAATCTCCACTGCCCGCTGAGAGTTGCGAGATGACCCCTCCAACGGAGCCTATGGTCTCCAACAACCCCCAAAACGTTCCCAGGAGCCCCAGAAAGATCAACAGGCCGATCATGTAATGCGACAGGTCACGCGACTCGTCCAAACGCAGGCGGACCCCGTCCAGCAACGATCGCATGGTCATCGCAGACAGTCTGAATTCTCTGCGGTGAATACCCGAGAGCAGCTTCGCCATGGAGGACAACAATCGAGGGGGATGATCCGGCAGACGTGAGTTTCCCGGCACTTTGTAGGCATCAATCCAGGCAGTAGATGGCCGCAGACTAAGAACCTGCCTCAGATTGACTACGATTCCGACTACCAACACACCCAGAATCATTCCATTGAAGATCTGATTGGCCAGAAAGGCATTACGTAGAGACTCGTACAGCACATAGCCCCCCCCTCCTATGGCTGCTAGAAAGATAAGCATCCAGATCAGCACACGATTAGAATGGCTCACTGCGTCCCCTAAACATTTAATAAGGCGCTATAAGAAGCATGTATGCTAGCGCAGATCAGAACCAAGCGGAAATCCGATTAAGAGTATTTCAGACAAGCTCTACAAGCTCACGGCTGCTTAGGAATGCTACCGAAATAACTTCCCTATCTGACTTGCCTTATCGCTCGTATTCGGCGTTGTGACAACAGTGACATAGCTGGGGCTATGCGCCTGTTGTCACGCCTTGAATACAAACGATCATGCGGCGCCAGTTAGGGAAGTTATTTCGTTCGCATTCCTTAGTCTCGCTCAACACGCAGCTTGTCGATAGATCGTTCCGTAGCCTTGTCTACGATGAAACGGTACCCCGACTCCGTAATGTATTCACCCTTTCGTGGTATATGACGCAAACGGGTCATCAGCAGGCCACCCAAGGTGTGAAACTCGACCGCCGGCAGTTCGGTTCCCAATACCTCATTGGCCTCGGAGATAGACAGGCGTGAGTCCATCAGAAAGACCCCGTCCTCGATCTCTTCATACTTGTGCTTGCGGTGTGGCAGGTATTCATCGAAGTCATATCCCACGTCGATCTCTCCAACCACCTCCTCAAGGATATCTTCCATGGTAATCATGCCTATAGCAGAACCGAATTCATCCACCACGATCGCCATCCGGTCTTCACGTTGGCGCAGGGTAGGCAGCAGTTGGTCTATGGTCTGATAGGCTGCCACATAATAGGCCGGTTTGATGAGGGTCTCCAGCGGCTTATTCACCAGCTCCTCCTCCATGAGATCCCAGGTTGTCAGAGTTATAATCCCCAGGACATTGCTGATATTATCGCTGAATGCAGGCAGTCGGTTGTAACCCCTTTTGCGCACTAGGGTAATGGCCTCGCGGGTACTGCGGGCGACGCTGATGGCAGTAATCTCCGCTACCGGGATCATCGCCTCTCCTACGGTGGTATCGGCAAACCTTATCACCCGTTTAATTCGAGAACGGTCGAAGATATCCACCCCCGAACTGCGCTCGGCCATCTCCACTACCGTGCGAATCTGCTCACGAGTGATATACAAGGTCTGCCCCGTCTTGCCTCCGCCCGCCAGCCGCGCCGCAAGTCGAGCAATACGAGAAAACACGAATATGACAGGAAGAAACAACAACGAGAAAAACCTCAATGGGTAGACGATGATCGGCGCGATGATGTCCGACTTCTGTTGATAGATGCTTTTTGGGACGATCTCCCCCAGGATCAAAAACAGGGGTGTAAATATGAGAAAGGCAATCAAATCACCGTTTTCACCGAACTGACCAATCATCATCATGGTCCCGATCGTGGTCAGGGCTACAGTGGATATATTGGTGCCCACCAGCGTGGTGCCCAGCAAAACATCGGGGGTGCGGAACAGCTTCAAGACCAGCTTGGCCCCCCTATTTCCTTGATTGGCGCGGTGATGAAGCTTGATCTTGTCCGAATTTACCAGCGCAATCTCCGATCCGGAGAAAAAACCCTTCAACAGCAAAAGTATCACCATACCCAACAGAATGACTAGCAACTCCAGCATCGCTTAATCTCCTTTCAGTCCAGCCGCAGTCCGCAGCTTAGGATCCTGCTGATTATTTTTAGATTTATTCTTTTTAGAGGTTTCGATATCACCCTGGTCCCCTTCCGGCTTGTCTGGCTCACCGGCTTTCTCTTCGATGAGCATTTTGGGCGGCTGATCATCGCCTTCATCGGTATCAGACCTCTTAGACAGATCGTGAACCACCAGGTGATCGGGCAGATCCTGCTGAGCCCGGTGCTCGCCTTCGTTAACCTCTTCGTCCGAGGACAGTCGGGCCACGCGTACTCGGGCGATACGATGCACATCCATTTCCAGTACGGATATCGTGATCCCCTCCACGGTCACTTGATCCCCCACCTGAGGTAGGCGATCCAGGTGCCGGAAGGCAACGCCTCCAATGGTGGTCATCCGGGGGTCTTCTATGCCGAAGTTGGTCAGGTTATTGAAATCGTTCAATTTCATATCACCGGGAATTTCATATACATTTTCATCACGCTCTTGATAATGTTCCTCACCGGTCACATCTCCTGAGATCTGACCGAATATAAAGGTCAACACGTCCTTCATGGTGACGATCCCTTCGATGCCACCGAATTCATTGACCACCGCAGCAGCACGAACCTGATTGTCCTGGAAAAAATCAAACATCTCGTCCACCTTTTTGGTCAACGGCACCACCACCGGCGGATGCATGACCTCAGCAGGTGTTAATTTCGACAGATCCCCCTGGTCCAGTATCAACCGCAAGACATCCTCGCAATGGAGGAAACCCACCAACGAATCGCGATGCTTACGGAACACCGGTACACGAGGATGGCGAAATGCCTTAAAACGCTCCACCATTTCGGGAACGCTGAGTTCCACATTGATGAAACAGGTCCGGGTACGGGGCGTCATGATCTCCACGACTTCCACATCGCCCGCTTCCAGCAAATTATAGATCAAGGCCCGCTCCGTGGCGTTGATCTCACCCTCTTTAGCCACCCCTTCTACCAGGCTGCGAAACTCATCTACCTGAAGAATATTCTCCGCCGCTTTTTCCTCCCCCACGATCCAAGTGGTAATCCGGTCCGCAATCGCACGAATGAACCACACCAGGGGGAATACCACCTTGACCCAAAGATTCATGATTGGGGCTACGATTCGGGTAGAAATCCGTACTGGATTAGTTACGGCGATCGTTTTAGGTGTCACCTCACCGAACAGCAGAATCAGCGGCACCATGACGAGCAGATTCATCCAACCGGCCTTGGTTTCGCCATACAGGACGATGAGTATGGTGGTCATATTGGCTGCCGCTGCGATATTGACCAGCTCATTGCCTGACAGAATGGACATGATCAGGCGTCTGGGTTGATCTAGTAGGGCATGGAGTGACTCCGAATGGGGGCTGCGCTCCTTGCGCAATTTCTGAAGATCCAAGCGAGATAGAGAGAACAAGGCGGTCTCGGAACCGGAAAAGAATGCAGAGCAAATAAACAGCACGACCTGCACGATGAGACGCAAGGTCATATCCGGTTCCAGCAACCGAGCAGGGTCGAAGGTCACAAAATTTATTATTATTGCCCAGATCTGGGCCAGTTCATGTTGCAATCCGTCCATTCAATACCCCTACATGGGCAACGCTCTAATTCAATTCGCTACGGATGGAATGTGCTCTCAGCAGTTCACACCGCACGCCCCCGCCTTGCACTTAGACAAAGTTGTCTTTACCCCGTATGGGCAGGGTCTCTGAAAAATGCCGGGGTATTGTAACTGAAATTGCTACTGTATACCCGGTCTCGACAGCACAGATCATACCCGCTGCCTGGTTCATTCGGTGATATACTCAAAAGATCCTCTGTAGCTTGTAGATCCGCTCTCAGATCCAGCCATGTCACTGTGGTTACAACGCCGAAGGCAGACAGTCGGGCAAACCCATTCCATGACCTGCCTTGTGCTGTTAGAGATCTCGGGATAGTCTTTGGCGGATCTTTACCTCCCCCGAATCAACTCCAGCCCCTGTGGAAACCATTAATATGACTGCAAACACTGCAAAGAAATCAGCGAATCAACCACCCAAGAAAAAGGGTCGCAAGCGAGAATCTCAAAAACCTTTAAAATCCGTACCTAACAAGCTTGTTCTTGTGCCGGTGGATTTTTATCCTCACTCAGAGGCTGCACTCAAGTTCGCTGCAACCATGGCGGACCTCATGGGCGCTACCCTGTTAATCCTGCATGTGGTGCATGACCCTGTGGATGTCCCTGGATTCTACACGCACGAAGAAAAGAAAGAACGTAGGCTTCAACGCATGGAAGATGTGGCCTCGGAAATGTTGGCCAACTTCTTAAAAAAGATGATCAACGATCATCCGAATCTACCCGCCATTAAAAAAGCTGAGACCAAGCTGGTGCTGGGGCTGCCGGTCACCAGAATCCTTGAGGTCGTAGAAAAACTTCAGCCCAAATGTGTCGTCATGGGCAGCCAAGGACGCAGCGGCCTGTCCCAGCTGTTTGTAGGCTCCACCGCCGAGAAGGTGGTGCATCTGTGT
>JBDLIZ010000108.1:0-12082 GCA_039714615.1 Pseudomonadota bacterium
CCGGCGTTCGGTCCGCTTTCCCAGTTGAGGATACGCTGCACGGACCCTATCAGCTATACTTCCGCTTGGAAGCTATTCAATTTATTCACAAGCTCTCAGTGCAGTGCGGTGTAGCCCCGTCATGGGTTGCTCCTTTTGGTGAGTGATGGGTGGGTTTGCGAATCCCTATCATCTTACAATCACTCGCTAACGACTTCCCTTAATTCAATGCCTCTATCGTTCCAGACAGGGCTCCTTTTCGCGGCTTGTTCCTATCAGAATGTGTAAAGCAGATTGATCGGTCCCCTCGAATTGAACGGGCCGCTGCGTTTTTTGTTGCATGACCATAGCTCTTTTGGCAATAGAACCACCGTGAGTAACATCTTTGACTCGGAGTTTCACCAGGTCACAGCTCCTTAGCTTGCTATCAATTGCCAGATTGAACAGCGCCAGATCACGAATGCGATTGGCAATTTGTAGGTGGATGCGGATGGCCCAGACTTCCTTGAGCTTGAGAGGCGGCTTCTGTCCAACCAGTTTACCTTTATTCCACGGGGTACGATTCTGAGGGTTATAGGTAAGAAGGTACATAACGGTTCCTCCAGTGATTGGTAGGAACCAAAGTATGGACTTTGGTGAATTGGCGCTTTCGACCCGAAGGAGATATTCGAGAGTGATCACAATAGTGCTCGGATAAATTGAATTTCCTACCCTTCGAGCTCGCATTTATGGAAAAAACGGGCCGGATTTGTTGTTCGACTCAATAAATCCGGCACCGTTGATCCAACTCATTTTTCTCAATAGGTCGTGAGCGTGAACTCTACGGGCAACGACCGCGAAACAATGTCGTAGACCGGAGAGTACAGCGCCAGTTCGGTGAGCTCCTCTACGCTTGCCTCGCTCTTGATGCGCATGTTGACCGTAACTTTGTTGAAGCCCTTACGCACGTCGTCGGCAAGACCGAAAAGGCCGCGGACATCCATGTCGCCCGTGTACGAAGATTCGACAGCTTCGATCTCAATGCCGCGCACGGCTGCGTGGTAGACGAGGGTCCCTGTCAAGCAGGTGGCCAGCGCGTGCAACACATACTCCATCGAATTCGGCGCGCTGTCTTTACCCGCAGCGATCGTCGGCTCGTCGGCGTCGAGCGTGAATGCCTCATTGCGCGTCGTGTCCTCGGCGTTGCCGGCGAAGAAGTCCTTGATCCGGCTGCGGCTCAGGCCGCCGTTGATCCACTGGTTGGTGGCCCGCCACTGAAATTTTGCATAGCCCGGGTCTGTCTCGATCGCGCCGATCACCTCCATGATCTGGCCGACGTCGACGCCATTCGTCATCTCTTTCGTCTGTTCAATTGCGTTACTGGTTGTCATTTCATCTCTCCTGAAAAGTTGATGCCGGTGACGGATTGCGACCGTCGGACAACATGTTAGGGAACTTGCCCACTTGCCCGATACTGTAGGAAGTGTAGTATTCAGCTACATATTATGTAGTTAGAAGCAGCTGGAGGAGGGGGTACAATGACGGGATACGGGCAATTCTGCCCGCTGGCGAAGGCAACCGAGCTCATCGGCGAAAAGTGGACACTGCTGATTTTGCGTGAGCTCTTTTTGGGTACGACGCGATTCAATGATTTTCAGCGCGCGATGTGTCGCATGTCACCGACGCTACTCACCAAAAGGCTCAGGCACCTCGAGGAATGCGGCATCATCATTCGCAAGAAACTTTCCGGCCAGAAGGGCTATGAGTACCGCTTGAGCGCGGCCGGCAAGGAACTCGCTCCGCTGATCGAAGTCCTGGCGGTTTGGGGTATGCGCTGGGCACGCGGTCAGTTGACAGATGACGAACTCGATGTGGAATTCCTGATGCGGGAACTGCAGCGGCGGCTGCAGACCGAGTATCTGCCCGATGGCGAGACCGTCATTTGTGTGATTTTCGATGAACTTACGAAGCACAAGACTTGGTGGCTCCTCGTCGACGGCGACGTTGTTGACCTCTGTACCGAGAACCCGGGCAAAGATGTCGATCTCTATATCAATTCGAGCGTGCGCACGATTGTCGAAATCTGGTCGGGCGACCTCGATCTGCGTACGGCGCTGCGCAAGGGCTCGGTCAAGGCGCATGGTTTACGCCATCTTATTCGCACGATGCCGGAATGGTTCGGCGTCAGTCTGTACAAGGACTGCCGGCCTGGTGACCCGGAGCTCATGCGGCAAGTCACTGCATAGATTTCGCTTATTTCTTATAGTCCTTCGTGTCAAGCCCTTTCGACCGCGTCTTAAGAAAAATACCGTCGCCGTATACTGACCTAGTTAAATTGGGGTGAAGGAAGACATTCTGTCGCTCGTGTTATTTGCCGCGGCCAATGTGGTGAAATCCGCAAACGTTACCGGGAAGGTCAGGAAGATCAGTTAGGCGCACTGGGTTTAGTCACCAATGCGGTGGTTTTATGGAATACAATCTACATGCAAGCTGCTCTGGATCATCTGCGGCAACAGTCAATGGAGATCAGAGAGGAAGATGAGGCTAGACTTTCACCTCTGGTTCATGGTCACATCAATGTCTTGGGGCATTTTCCCTTCACCTTGGCCGAACAGCTTATGAAGGGACAACTCAGACCGCTAAATCAAATTTCCGTGAACTACGATGATCCTTAGAGTAACCTTTCGGTGCGCCACGAGGCGCATAATTATTTGCGGTTGAAAGAACCGCCACAGAAGCACCGACCCAGTGCACTGTGTACCGAGTCTTGGGTCTATGGAGGTAACAATATGGATTAAGCGTAGACAGGAATACTGTAGGCCGTAAGCCAGAGGCTGAAGTGATTGAGCTCCGTTAATACGGTTTTTTAGGTGGGCTGATGAGGTCGAAAACTCAGAAGGCAACACCATCCATGCCGGCAATGGGCAAGGTATGAATGGTCACCTCGGAGTCAAAGAGCATGGCATGCAGTAAAAGTGATTATGTGAACGTGGGAGATCCTATGGGCTCCTTCAGGGAAGGGGGTATGGGTGAACAAGTGTAATAGCGAGAACACCCAAACGGCAGATAGGAAGTCAGACAGGGCATATTACCATTGAAACTGGGTAACGCCAGCAGAGGGAAGGCCCTGGGGTAAAATCAACCTTGGAGGGGAGACGTGTGGAATCCAACAGAGATTCATTCAACACGGACACAAAACTGAAAAGGATAGCGTGGCTATCGGCCCATGAACCTAAGAAGAAGTTTGATCAATTAATGCATCACTTCAACGAGGGCTCACTGGCCGTCTGTTTTCACGAGCTGGATGGAAAGAAGGCGGTGGGGACAGATGGAATCGATAAATCGCGCTACGGCGAAGATCTGGACGACAACCTCAAAGACCTGATAGCACGTATGAAACGCATGGCCTACAAGCCTGCACCCGTGCGACAGGTACTCATACCGAAAGAAGGGAAGCCCGGTGCGACCCGCCCATTAGGTATCAGTAACTTCGAGGATAAACTGGTTCAGAAGATGATGCAGAAAATACTGGAGAGCATCTACGAACCACTGTTTCTTGACTGCTCCTTTGGATTCAGGCCAGAACGGGGTTGCCATGATGCAATCCGAGCCCTGCATCAACACCTGTACCGGCACGAAGTCCAGACGGTGCTGGACGTTGATTTAGCAAATTTCTTCGGTACAATCGATCATTCATTGCTACTTGATATGCTGAAGGAGAAAATCAATGACCAGCGGCTAATCCGTTACCTCACTCGCATGTTCAAAGCGGGTGTGCTAGCGGACAGCGACTTGACCGTGAGTGAGGAAGGGGTACCACAGGGTTCTGTGTGCAGCCCCATACTTGCTAACGCATTTGCGCACTACGTCATAGATGACTGGTTCGACACGGTGGTCAAGGCACACTGTGCTGGTCGGGTAGAACTGTTCAGGTATTGCGATGACCTTGTGGTCTGCTGTCAATACGAACACGACGCACGACGGATTCATAAAGCACTTAAAAGTAGACTGGAAAAATTCAATCTTCAACTTAATGAAGAGAAAACGAAGCTGGTTTCCTTTTCCAAGCGTGCCTACCATGGTGATAATAAACCGGAAACCTTCGACTTCCTCGGACTGACGTTCTACTGGGGACGCTCACGCAAAGGCGCCCTAATTCCCAAGGTGAAAACCAATGGGAAACGGCTTAGGAGCAAACTCAAGAAGGTCAATTTATGGGGTCGCAAAGTACGCAATAAGTATCCACTACCTGTCATATGGAGAATCTTCAGTCAGAAGCTAGAGGGGCATATCAGATACTATGGTGTGTCATACAATCTTCGGGCGATCCATAACTTTCGCTATCAGGCAAGGCGGATACTGTTCAAGCATCTGAATCGTCGTAGTCAACGAAAGTCTTTCAACTGGGAGCAATTCGAACGGTATGAAAAGACATATCCATTGCCCAAAGCAAGGATCTGTCGTGCGCTTTTCTGAGACCAATAAACACGTGAACGGTTTTATCTTGAGCCCGTTGCCTTAATAGGGCACGGCGGGTTCTATCGGGGGGCCAGCCAAGTAATTGGCTGGTCTACCCACTTACCGTTGGACTTCAAACCCCTAACAAGAATCATACCTCACCACTTCTATCCTTTACCTTCCGCCATGCGTAATCTGCTCAGCACACGATACCATCAATTGATATTGGGCTATCCAAAGGTCGTTTTGTTTCTACTTTTCCTGTTGCTGATTTTCTTTGGCCTTCAGGCCAGGGATTTCAAGCTTGACGCCTCGGCGGACTCCCTGCTGCTGGAGAACGATCAGGACCTCAGATTGTACCGTGAGGTGAGCAAACGCTACGCGACTCAGGAGTTTCTGTTTGTTACTTTCACACCAAACAATGATCTGTTTTCCGATGCTGTATTGCAAGTCATTGCCCGACTGCGGGACGAGTTGAAACAGTTGGAGCGGGTGGACTCGGTCGTAAGTCTGGTGGATGTTCCTCTGGTAAGAAATGTCGATACCAGCCTGAGCGAATTAGCGGACAACATCCGTACCCTGGAGGATGATCGAGTCGATAAGGTACGGGCCAGGGAAGAGCTTCTACACAGCCCCATCTTTCGGGAGCTGATTATCAGTGCCGATGCCAAGACCACCGCGTTGCAGATAAACCTCAAAGAAAATGAGCGTTACTCGCAGCTCAGCACAAAACGCGCCGAACTACTGAACAAGAAGGCTGCCGGAACGCTGAATGAGGAACAACGCTTACAACTAGAGCAGGTCCAGGCCGATTATACGGCAATCAAGCATGAGCTAGATGAATATCGGCACCAGGATATCTTGAGCATCCGCGACATCATCGCACCCTATCGTGAACATGGCGAGCTGCATCTTGGCGGTGTACCCATGGTCGCCGATGATATGATTAGTTTTGTCAAGAACGACCTGATCGTGTTTGGAGTGGGTGTATTTTTCTTTCTGATCGTGGTGCTTGGGGTCATCTTCCGGCGTCTGCGATGGATCATCCTGCCGCTGTCCAGCTGCATCTATGCCGGATTGATCATGATGGGGGTATTGGGATTCGTAGGCTGGCCGGTTACGGTCATCTCGTCGAATTTTATCTCCCTGATGCTGATTATCACGATGTCCATGAACATCCATCTGATCGTGCATTATCGGCTGCTCTGTCGTGACCATCCGCAGGCCAGCCAGCGAGAACTGGTGTCGCTGACCGCCCGTAAGATGGTCTGGCCCTGCCTGTACACCTCCTTGACCACCATCATTGCTTTCAGTTCTCTGGTGGTCAGCGGCATCAAACCGGTGATCGATTTCGGTTGGATGATGACCCTGGGGCTGACGGTCACCTTCCTCACCTCGTTTTTGCTCTTTCCAAGCGCCCTGATGCTGTTGCCAAGATCCCCGGCCGGGGACAGCACCGAACTCCGATTGCGGTTCACCACCGGCTTGGCGGCCATCACCGATCGGCACGGCGGCAAGGTGCTGGGTATCTCTGCGCTGTTGGCGGTGCTCAGCCTCATCGGTATCTATCAGCTGCGGGTGGAAAACAGCTTTATCAACTACTTCAGCTCGGGCACCGAGATCTATCAAGGGATGAAGCTGATCGACGAACAGCTGGGAGGCACTACACCGCTGGATGTCGTCGTCAAACTGGCAGACAAACCTGAACCTGTCGTTGAATTGGAGAATCCAGGTGTCGCCGATCCGGATGATGATCTGGATGCCCTTGATGATCTGCTGGAGGATGTAGAAGTCAACAAGGCCGACTACTGGTTCACCCCGAGCAGGATAGAGGAGATCAAGCGCTACCATGACTACTTCGAAGGCCTGCCGGCGGTGGGCAAGGTGCTCTCCCTGGCCTCTATCACCCGGGTAGCCGAACAGTTCAATGATGGCCAGCCATTCAGCGGCCTGGAGCTGGCCGTCATCATCAAGCGTATGCCGGACCTGCTCAAGCGGACCATGATCAATCCCTATATCTCGGTTGAACATGATGAGGCGAGGATCAATCTTCGCGTCCTCGACTCCCTGAAGGACCTTCGGCGTAAGGAGTTGCTCGACCGGATCAGAACGGACCTGGCGACCAACATGGGTGCCGAACCTCGGCAGACGCAGCTCTCCGGATTGCTGGTGCTCTACAACAACATGCTGCAGAACTTGTTTCGCTCACAGATCCTTACTCTGGGCGTGGTCATGCTCGGAATCGCAGTTATGCTGTTGGTGCTGTTTCGCTCGTTCACCCTGGCGATCATTGGTATCATCCCCAATCTGCTCTCCGCACTGGCTATCCTCGGGCTGATGGGCCTGTTGCAGATCCCGCTGGATATGATGACCATTACCATCGCGGCCATCACCATCGGTATCGCGGTAGACGATACCATCCACTATATCTACCGATTCAGGGAGGAATACTCCACCAGGCAGGACTATCTTGAAACCTTGTACTATTGTCACGCCCATGTCGGCACGGCCGTATTCTATACTTCCATCACCATCATTTTGGGTTTTTCTATCCTAGTGCTGTCGAACTTCATCCCCACCATCTACTTCGGATTGTTTACGGCCCTGGCCATGGTTATTGCCCTGCTGGCCGCCCTGACCCTGCTGCCCAAGCTGATAGTCGTCTGGAAGCCCTTTTCATAATTGGCCGTGCCCGCCTGGTGAGAAATCCAGGCTAGATGGGACAGTGATTTCATACTTACCCATATCGAGCCTGTCACCTGCCTAGCCGGACAAGGCACGGCGCGCCTGGGCAAATACCTCTCTCAAAGACGTGGTTCTCATGGTCTCCAGCAACTCGACCAGCTTGAATGGATGGTGTCGTTGGTAAGCCACGCCGAGCTGGGGCATATCCGCCAGTCCCACCTCACGGGCATGCTCGACAAAGCCCTGGTTGCGCCAGAAAAAGGCCCCCGGCATGGTCGTAGGGATGACCAGCACGTAGAACAGCGCTCGGCCGAGGATCGCGGCGGCCAAGACTATGAGGGAAAGCAGGCCGAACGCTATTGGGTTAGTGCTACTGGTCACGACCATGCTCAGCGCAAGCAGGATGCCCGACCCCAGCAGGCCGTTGCGTAGCCCATAGGAATATCCATAGTGGGTGACTTGCTGGTAGAATGATGCGGCGCCCTCATCATCGCGCGCCTTCAGGTCGCGGGCATGGAACACTAGGCCCACCCCCTCCAGCATGAGACCCAGCGCGGTCACACTCGCCAGCACCCGGCCCAGATCCGGGGTCAGCGCACCGAAGACCAGGCCGATCAACGTGAGCAACAGTGCCCCCAGGCTCAGCGCCGTGCCCGCAAAGGCCGCCGCGGTGTGCCAGTGATCCCAGAACGGGCGCGCCGCAATGCGGTAGAGCTTGTACATGTAATACCCGCCAGCGGCGCCACCCGCCAATCCGATGAGTCCGAACAGGCCGCCCATCGCGCCGGCGAAGGCACCGTCGAACAGCGCGCAGAAACCGTAGCCCAGCAGACTGGCGAAGAATAATGAAACCCCGGCGATCTCACGGCTGACCGGTGATAGCCGCAGATTGTAAAAGCCGCGGTAGAAGCGGTGCGGCTTGCCGAGATGCATGTTGAGCTTGAACAGGCCGAAGCCCAGCAGCACCAGCATCAGCGCCAGTGCCGGCAGAAACGCGACACTGCCGCTGACAACGGCCAATGACCCAATGCCCACCCACGCGCCCGGCACCAGCAGCAGGAAGGCGCCCATTACGGCCTGGGTGCTCAGGGTGAAGGCGATGTGGGCGTTCTCGTGTGAACCGAGCAGTTTGCCCAGGTTCCACTGCCGTTTAAAACCGTGTTTAGGGTCCACCGCCGGGTGGAACACGCCGGTGGCGTCATCACGATGGTACTTCAACGCCGTGCTGTCCACCCGCATCATATCGTGCTGGGTGGTGCGGGTTTGTTGGAAGCGAATGTTCGGGTGGGTGATGTCGGGCGACGGGAAACCCGGAATCTCGGTCTTCGCCTGAGTGCGGCCCTCGGGTAGGCTCTCCATTACCCCGAAGTCCAGCGCCTGGCCAAGGCAGGCGGTGACACAGGCGGGCTTCAGACCCGCCTCCAGCCGGTCCACGCACATGTTGCACTTGCTCACCTGACCCTTTACCGGATCGAGCTGCGGCGCGTTATAGGGACACACCCAGGTGCAGTAACCGCAGCCAAAGCAGATATCCGGATCCTGTAGCACCGCCCCGTACTCGGCAAACTTGGTGTAGGCGCGGGTCGGGCAACCCTTCAGGCACACTGGGTCGTCACAATGATTGCAGGCCATGGAGATATTGATGCGCTGATAGGCGGGATAGGTTCCGCCCTCGACGAACCCCACCGAGCGGAAGGCGATATGGGCCGGGTTGTCGTTTTTCTCGCTGCATGCCGCCTCACAGGCGTGGCAGGCGATGCAGTTGTCGGCGTTGAAGAAAAAGCCGTGCTGCTGGTAACGGTTGGGGGTGGCGCCGAGCTTAGTGTCGCCGTTGATGTTCAGGCTTTTCCCGCACCGCGCATCACCCGGCGGTACGGTCTCGATGGCCTTGCCGTAGCGATTGACGCCCCGGGTTTCCTGATCCACCAGGAAGGCGTACTCAGGTTCGTTGTCGCGTACTTGGAACATAGCGATTCCTCCGTCTTAGCCCGGCTGGAATGCCATGGAGTCCGGGGCGAGTTGTGTCTTGCCGTGTCCTGATTTCCGTGGACTCTGAGAGCTGCAAATCTGCGGGACCGCTCGTCAAAACTGCCGCATCTCCATGCTCAGGTTTGCCGCCGCCCACTGGTCGCCGATGCATTCGATGCGCACGGCGCCCTGCTTGTAGGCGGGTTGGCGCGAATACGGATCCAGCAGTCCCAATGTCAGCCGGTTGGCGCAGTCATGGAAATGAAAGGGCAGGAACACCATGTTGCGGGGCAGGCGCTGGGTGGGCATGGCCATGACCACGGCATCGGAGCGGCGTGAGACCAAGCGCACATAGTCTCCCCGGGCAATGCCCAGACCGGCGGCGGCATCCGGGTTGATCTCAATGAACGGGATGGGACTGTACTTGTTGTTGTTGCCGATCTTGCCGGTCTTGCTGCGGCCGTGCCAGTGTTCGATCAGTCGCCCGGTGTTGAGCCAGAACGGGAATTCATCGTCCGGTACCTCGTTGTTGTCGATGAAGGGAAGCGGGATCAGGCGTGCCTTGCCATCCGGATAACTGAATTCCGTGTCACTGGTGTAGAGGCGTTTGCCGCCCTTCGGCGGTGGCTCGCCGCGTTCGACCTGCTCGCGCGTATAGGGCCACTGGATACCGCGCTGCCGCTCGATGAGCTGGTGGCTCATGCCGGAGATATCCGCCAGCCGGCCCCGGGACAGTTGTGCCATTTCCTGAAAGATTTCGGTGGGCCTGTCCGGGAACCTGACCTTCCCGTCACGATTGAAGCGTTTGGCGACCTGGTTGAAGATCCATAGGTCGGGCTTTGCCTGTCCCGGCGGTGGGCTTATCGGCTTGACCAGATTCACGCGCCGTTCGGTGTTGGTCATCACGCCCTCCTTCTCAGCCCAGGTACCGGCCGGCAGAAAGAGGTGGGCGTACTGGGCGCTCTCGGTGTCCTGGTAGCAGTCCTGCACCACACAGAACTCCAAGTTTTCCATCGCCTTGCGCACTCGTGCGGTGTTGGGTAGCGAGCTCATGGGATTGGTGGCGATCAGCCATAAGCCCTTGATCCGGCCACTCTCGATCGCCGGGTAGATGTCGGTCTGGTAGAGGCCGCGCTGGTTCGGGAAAAACCCCGGGTCGATGCCCCAGAACCGAGCGATCTCCTGGCGGTGTTCGGCATTCTCCAGCAAGCGGTAATTGGGCAGCCCGGAACAGGAGGACCACTCCCGCGTACCCATGGCGTTGCACTGGCCGGTGATGGAAAGGCTGCTGCCGCCGGGCAGCCCGATGTTGCCCGTGATCAGCGCCAGGTTGTTGATGCCGACCACCCCATCGGAACCGTGGGTGCTCTGATTGATGCCCATGGTCCAGATGGACATGGCGGCGTCGGCCTTGGCGTAGAGCCGGGCGACATTGCGGATGGTGTCCTCGTCGATACCGCAGATCTTCGCCGCCATCACCGGATCGTAGCGGGCAAGCTCGGCTTCCAACGCCTTGACACCGACGGTATTGGCCTCGATGTAGCGCCGGTCCTCAAGCCTCTCATCGAAGATGACGTGCATCATGGCGTTCATGAGCACCAGGTCGGTGCCCGGCGTGATCGGCAGATGCAGCTGAGCATTCTGGGCCAACATGGTTACCCGCGGGTCGACCACGACCAGCGGAAAGCCGCGCGCCTCCTGGGCCTCCTTCATGCGCCAGTAGATGATCGGGTGTTGCTCCGGCAGGTTCGATCCCCAGGCGATGAGGCAGTCGGTATGTTCGAAATCCTCATAGCAACCCGGCGGGCCATCCGAACCGAAGGAACGCTTGTAGCCGGAAACGGCCGAGGACATGCACAGCGTGGTGTTGCCGTCATAGCTGTTGGTGCCGATCAACCCGCGGGTCAGCTTGCCGAGGGTGTAGAACTCCTCGGTCAGCATTTGTCCGGTGGAGATGATGGCGAACGAATCGCGCCCATACTTGCGCTGGATGCGTACGATCTCGTGGTGCAGCCTGTCCAGCGCCGTGTCCCAGCCGGTGGGCCGCCACGTCTCATGCCAGTTGTCGCGAATCAGGGGCTGGGTACCGCGCCCGGCGGAGTCGAACAATTCATGCTCGAAAATCCCCTTCAGGCACAACTTGCCGCGGTTGACATCGGCCTGCGCCACGCCGCGGGATGCCACCGGTTTACCGTGGTCGTTCAGTCCAAGCTCGATGGAACAACCGGTGGAGCAGTACCCGCAGGTGGCGTACTTCCACTCGACCACGCCCTTGTCGGCGATCTTAATGGGGTTTTTCTGGGTTCTACCAAACAGCATGGGTGTTTCCAGGAGTCAATGCGGGAGTCAATAATCCGTTTCTTTCAGGCCGGCTGATGTCGCAGGTAGACCAGGCCGTCTTCCACCTTGGTCTGGTAGCTGCGGGTACAGCCGGTATCCGGACCCTGGGCCTCGCCGCTGGCCAGGTCGATCTTCCAATTGTGCAGCGGGCAGGAGACCACATTACCGTGCACGATACCCTGCGACAGGGGGCCCTGCTGGTGTGGACATTCGTCCTTGAGGGCGAATACCCCGTTGCTGGCGGTACGGAAGACGGCGATGTCTGCGGTGTCGGTCTTGATCACCCGGGCGCCGAGCGCCGGGATGTCGCCGAGGCTTAGAACTTGAATCCACTCATTCATGGTTTACCTACTGGTTGGTGATTGTGCTCAGGCCGAGATTCGCACCGGGGTGAACTCGTCGGCATCGAGGCCTTCGGCCCGCTGTTTCCAGGGATCGATCTGGGAGAATTGCTGGGAGTACTTGAAGCGCTGGTAGAGGGCCTTGCGGTTCTGCGCGTCGTCCAGGATCCGCTGCTTTACGTGATTCAAACCGACGCGCTCGATCCAGGGGGCGGTGCGTTCCAGGTAGTGGGCCTGCTCGCGGTAGAGCTGGATGAAGGCGCCGGTATACTCCAATACCTGATCTTCTGTTTCTACCTTGCAGAGCAGATCGGTGATCCGTACCTTGATGC
>JBDLIZ010000109.1:0-12078 GCA_039714615.1 Pseudomonadota bacterium
CGTATGAGAGTCCATCCCCTTAGCCAACAGGCCGTAGCTGTAGGTCTGATGCTTCTTCCATCGATGAGCATAACACTGTGGGTAAAGGGCATACAGGGTCAAGCGCCCAGTACATGGCTGTACTGGGTGCCTATATTTACCAGCATGATAGTGTGGCCTTGGATCTTCCAGTCCCTACGTTGGCTTAGGAGAAATGCTAGCCGTAGTCGCCAATACTAGTGCTTAGAACCTTACCCCCCTCTGGCCTCTGCTACTGGAACTGGCGAAGCGTTTTCAATTCCGGTGGAGTTTGCCTTATTCTCTATTGCTCCGCCAGACGGATTAGTAAACTGATTATTCAGTATCTGTACGAAATGATCAGCGGCTTCACGGGATCGTATTACTCGCCTTTTGCTAAACCGGTTCCAACCTAAGGGACGACGCATGAAAATGCTACGCCAGTAACGAGTATTTGCTAAAAAGGCACGCGCCAAATCTCCCGAACCTTTAGCCTTTGCCAACTTACGAGCCATATATTTCGCCACTAGCTTGCGTATCCATAAATGGATCGCACCGATACCAATAATAATCAACACCAGCAATACCGTCCGGTCGATACCTGGAGAACCCAAGAGACCTAACCAAGGCGGCTCGAAGCTGCCCCCCAGCCAATAGCCCGCATTGATGGTGAGCCCTAGCAATACCACAAAGACGGGTATAAGAACGATGGCATCTAAAAGCAATACGCGCTTGGACCAGCGACTTAACAATTCACGCAACTTGGGCACGATACGATGTTCGATCTCATTGGCAGTATTTTCCAATGCCCCAATGATGCGGTAGAGGCGCTCAACGCTTACCTCTGAGATGCGTTGATTTATCTCTCCTAGATCGGCATCTCTTTTAGACTGGTAGCGTTTTTTCTGGTTCTCATCCGCCATGGGCATCGCAACCGAATCATTGTATATGGCATAAAATCGCCCACTGGCCAACCCGCACTGAGCTAATGCCCGTTGCCAAGCGGCAATGACATCCTCGGCATTGTCCTCCTGAGCTGTGGTGTCGATTTGATTAAGTATAAATAGCACCTTGTTGGCATCATTGCGACGTACCGTACCCGCTACTAAATGCTCCAGGGTATCCTGCATGGCGCCTGGTTCCGGATGACGGGCATCGAAAAATACCAACACCAAATCGGATAAATCAATAATATGATCGGTGATGCGCAGTGTAGAATTACGTTGCTGATCCGCATCGAAACCAGGGGAATCAATCAAAATCTTTCCACGAATCGCCTCGGAAGGACAGGTCTTTAACTGCAGATAGGTATCTACCCGACCACCTTCACCGCGGGCGACCTTCTCTATTTCCTCACTAATTTGATAAAACGGAAATCGAGGATCTGCATCTAAGGCCAAACCGGGTAGCACCCGGGCCTCATCATCTTGGGTGTAACAGATGACAGTAAATTTATCATCTACCGCTTGATTCCCGGTTTTTTGCAATTTGCGGCCAACATAATGATTAATAAAACTCGATTTACCAGCGGAAAAGGTTCCGAGGATAGAGACCAATGGCCACCAGGCTATCTTGGTAGCAAAAGACTCATCCCGATTCAACAATCTGAGACGATAGGCTACTTTATCAAGCTCTTGGAAACTAGAAATAATATCGATTAATAGCGGATTTTCATTCGCTAAATGTTCACGCAGGCTTTCGATTCTTTCTTTCAATCCTTTTGTGGGACTCGCAAACATGATTCCTCCGAGATAAAAAATGCTAAGGAATGCTACCGACACACTTTCCCAACTGGCTTGCCTTATCGTCCGTCTTCGGCGTTGCGACAACAGGCGCATAGCCTAGAGAGCTATGTAACTGTTGTCGCGCCTTGAATACAAACGATCATACAGCGCCAGATAGGTAAGTTATTTCGTCCGCATTCCTAATTTAACGGACTAACTAAATATTTCTTCGGCCAAACGATGGACCTCAGCCGCTGCCTTAGACGAAGGGCTAAGCTCAAACACCGCCAATCCTTCACTAAAGGACCGACGGTAATCCATACGCTGGAAAAGACGTGATTTCAACGGCCTAATACGAGGCAACAACTCCAGGGCTTGATGAGTCTCCTGCGTCTCACGCACCAATAAATGGGTATCTGCTCTATTGATAAAGCCCAATATTTCAGGCGTTTTGGTGCGACCACGCACTTTTTTTATCAATGCCAAGAAACGCTGAGTAGACCATACATCCGCCTGGCTGGGGGTTACTGGAACAATTATCCGGTCAGCCACTTTCACGGCATATTTCATGGCCACCATATCGGCAGTTCCTACATCAACCAACACATCCACATCCGATCCAGCATTACTGTTTAGATGCTTATATTCCTGTCTCAAATCCAAATCCGGCGAATAACCCTCTTCACGACGCAGATCAACAACATCTGTCAGAGTGTGCTGCGGATCCAGATCGAATAATCGGGTCATCTGCTTATGAGTAGCCAGCCAAATAGCCAAATTAAAGTTTACGGTGCTCTTTCCTGTTCCACCCTTGAGGTTGGCGATTAAGGTAATCATGATTCAGGTTTGCAAATGCGCCTATTTAACACTTGTAGATTGAAGAAGGGTTGAGCGTATATACCCTGGGCTGAGCTAGATCACCGGATTACCAAAGTGGCAGGAATGGTAGAGCAGATTCTGATATTGGCAATATCCACTCCCAAGGTTGTGCTACGTTACCATAGTCCTCCCGATACATTTGCCTAGCCAATCCGGGTACATAGGGGTATTTTTTCGCTGAACGGCGATATCCTCTCCCATCGTAAGTTGACGAATAGCCAGATCTTGCGCCTGCCATGCCGAGATCATGCCTATCGTTATAGTAGCTGTTCCGGTAACGATTGTCCTCATCATTATAAGGACCTGAACGATACTGATTTTCATAATGCTCATCCGCTTTGCTAGAAATATATATCCGGTAGTCATCCCCAGGATAGCCACCAATGCCAGCATGACCACTGTCGCGATAATTTCCCTTATAAACATCAGGATCATATTCCTGATAGGGGATAGGAGAGTAATATTCAGGAACGTAATTTCCAGTCTGGCGTGGAAAATAAGACCTCCCAGGATCCACTAGCGACGGATAAGGATCATATCTCCCAGCGGGACAGCCGAGGGACTGTTGGGGTTGGGATGATTGACTATAAACACCACCCCGGTCCAGAATGGACCAGGGATTATGCCTGTTAATCTTCTGCTGTATTGGTTTTATTGCTAATGTGTTCGTTGGAATCACCGCAGGCCCTGGTGTCGGAGGAAAATATACCCCTTCGGCCCAATGGCGGCTTCTTTCATTATCATCGGCAAAGACCTGGGTCGCACCTAAGAGTAGTAGGTAAACCAAGTACGCTCTGAGCATCTTCTATACTGTTGGCCCCCGCGTTTCCAACGCTCTAATCAACGAACCCCAGGTGGAACATAAGGTTCTTTTGGTAAAGCTGCAGGCTGATAGTGTGACTGTTGTGCGCCGTGAGGATTAGAAAAACATCTACCGAATCCTAGCGGAGACGCCACGAGCGAACGTATATTATTCTGTGGTGCCGCAGTATTATAACGAGGCCCTCCTCTAAAATTGGGATAGGTATGGCATTTTCATAAAATTAGCCCTACTCATCCAACATATCCTTTTTTAGTTGAATACCGCGACGAGCCTTTTTTAGTTGGCGTTTTACTGGTTGAACCCTGTTTGTTACCGCACTGTCCTCCGTCCTTTTAGAGGTTTCAAATTCTTCGGAATCGGCAGCCTGCAACTTGGGCAACTCCGTATCAATACCGGGAACGAATTTATGGTTTATTGTAGTCTCTTTTCTTGCTGGTGCTGTTACTTTTTGCGGAACTGGATCCCGAGTGCCTGCCTTTTTCTTGGGTCTCGAGCGTTTTTTGGGTAACACCTTGCGTTTCGATGCCGTAGGCTCCGTTCCCCTTGAGTCATCCGGACTCTCCTCGGAGACAATCTTTTGCGGCTCAACCGCCAAAGACGCTTTTCTTTCTTCCGCCCCCTGCGCTCGCGGTTCTTGGATTTCTTTAGACTCCTGATGCGTTCCAGTCCCGGGCCCCGAAGAAACGCTCTTCTTTGAGACAGAAGATGCATCGGCGCTAGATCTACTCTTACGCTTGAATATCTTGATGATACTGGCGATAAGATCAATGACACCGAAGACGATATCCTTGGCAAGCACAAATACGTAAACCCCAGCATAATACAGCAGGGAAGACCGTGACCGGGTGGATGAAGCCTTACCGCTTGCCGTACTGCCGTGTTCTGGCGGTAACCCGCCAGGCACTGCCGCCACGGCTGCCCCAGCCCCACCTGCGCCGCCCAGAGGCCCCTCATCCTCAGCATCCACACCGAAGGCCTTGCGCCCTGAGATACAGCCGAGGGGGATAATGACCAGGGTTAACGCCGTGGATATCAGCACTCCAAACAGTAGAGAAACCGCCATTCCCTGAAAGATCGGATCAAACAAGATAACGCTGGAACCGGCGACCAGCGCAAAGGCGGTGATAACGATCGGTCGGGTACGCGTCTTACAGGAATTGATCACTGCATCGACGACATGAACGCCACGGTCGATCTCGTGCTTTGCAAAATCCACCAACAGTATCGAGTTGCGCACAATGATACCCGCCAGGGCGATAAATCCAATCATCGAGGTCGCGGTAAACTCAGCGTTGAGCAACCAATGCCCAGGTATGATCCCGATCAGGGTCAACGGAATGGGGGCGACCACAATAGCGGGTAAGGTAAAATTACCGAATTCCCACACGACTAACATGTAGATCAGAATTATCGCCACACCGAAGGCGATACCCATATCACGGAAGGTCTCGTAGGTCACCGTCCACTCGCCACCCCATTCAAATCCGGATTGGTGGCTGTCACCTGGCGGGCCAAGATAATTCCCCGACATGGTTACACCATCGGGTGTCTGGTACTCCTTCAGCATATCTTCGACCTCAAACATGCCATAGATCGGAGAGGCCAGACGCCCTACGGTTTCACCCGTGACGTAATCCACCGGACGCAGATCCTTCATATAGATGGGCTTATCCTGAATGGATTGATGAAAGTCGCCGAGCTCAGAGAGCGGGACGGTAGACCCGGTGGGCGTCATGACCGGCAGCTGGGTGAGTCGGGACAGATCAGAACGCGCGGCCAGCGGCATTTGCAGCACAATCATGGTAGGCTCAAGCAGCGAATGGGTCTTGATGTCCCCCAGGATATAGCCTCCCATGGCCATCTCCAGGGTCTTGTTGATGTCGTCCACCGAGATGCCCAGACGCAGGGCCTTTTCTCGGTTGACGACAAACCGCCACATCTGATAATCCGCCTCCAGATAATTGTCGACATCATCGATGTACTCGGCCCGTTCGAACATGCCGGTCATGTCTTCGACCACCTGGCGGCGAACCTCGGCGCTGGGACCGTAGACCTCCGCGACGACGGACTGCAATACCGGTGGACCGGGTGGCATTTCTACGACTTGGATACGTGCTTCACCCGTATCCAAGGATTTGATCATCTCGCGAGCCTGTACTGCAATGTCATGGCTGGTTCGTGCGCGCTTGGTCTTGTGCGTTAGCTCCACCTGAATATCGGCCATCCAGGGTTTATCACGCAAATAATAATGGCGCACCAGGCCATTGAAATTAAAGGGCGAGGCCGTTCCCGCATAGGTTTGTATGTCCGTGACTTCTTCGATATTACGCAGTTTTTCAGCAATACTATGGACCAGGTTTGCGGTAATGGGTAACGCAGTGCCTTCGGGCATGTTTACCACCACATTGAACTCCGGCTTATTGTCTAAGGGCAACATCTTGACCCGTACATCTTTGGTATAGAATAGCGCGCAACACAGAAAAAATATCACTATGATTGAGACTAGAAACCCCCAGCCCAACAGCCGGTGGGTAATCATAGGAATAAGCAATTTGTGATACATGCGCCCCATACGCTCGCTCTGGCGATGCTCTTTTTCTTCAGCCTTTTCCAGCTTTTCCAGACTTGGCCTGAGAAGAAAGGTCAACCATGGGGTAAAAATAAATGCCGCGAACAGGGAAAACACCATCGCTACTGACCCCAAGGCGGGGATAGGTTCCATATAAGGCCCCATCATTCCGCTGACGAAACCCATGGGCAGTAGGGCGGCAATGACGGTCAAGGTCGCCAGGATGGTTGGATTGCCGACCTCGCGTACCGCATCCACCGAGGTCTCGATATCCATCTCGCCTCTTTCCAGCCAGCGTCGATAGATATTTTCCACCACCACGATGGCATCATCGACCAGGATCCCTATTGAGAAAATAAGCGCGAAAAGGCTCACCCTATCGATGGTGTAATCCATCATCCAGGCACTAAACACGGTGACCAGGATCACGATCGGGATGATGATTACGACTACCGTCGCTGCCCGCAGCCCAAGGAAGAAAAACACCAACACGGCCACCGCGGCGGTGGCGATGAACAACTTGAACAGCAGTTCGTTGACCTTGTCCCTGGCGGACTGTCCATAGTTGCGTGTGGTGCTGACCACCACGTTGTCGGGGATGATACGGCCCTTTAAATAGGCCACCTTATCTAAAATGGCCTCGGCTACGGTCACGCCGTTGGAACCCTTTTTCTTGGCGATAGCGATGGTTACGGCGCTATCACCATTACCCACATGCTTTAAGGGATAGGCCGACCCCGTATAGTAACGAACCATGCTATGGGTCTCGCTGGGCCCGAGAACGACATTCGCCACATCACGAACATAGATGGGCCTGCCGCCTTGGATACCCAAAACCAGTTGCTCGATATCCCCTTTGCTCTCCAGGTATGCGCCAGTATAAAGATTGAACGTCTGCCCGCCGAACTCCAGCCCCCCGACCCCCATCTCTGCATTTGCCGCAGCGATAGTTTTCGCAATATGCCCAAGGGTGACCCCATGCCCCTCCAGGGTTTCAGGTTGCACCTCCACCCTAACCTGTTCGGTACGCCCGTGCACCACGTAACCCTGACTGGTATTGGGAACCTCATTTAGCCGTTGCAGCACATCCAGGGCGATGAGATTAAGGGTGGCATCATCGACCTCGCTGGACCAGAGCGTCAAGGTCACGATGGGGACGTCATCCACACCCTTAGGTTTTACCAGGGGTTGCGAGACTCCCGGAGGAATCTTGTCCATATTGGATTCCAGCCGATCGTAAAGCTTGACCAATGAAGACTCCAGATCCTCGCCCACTATGAACTGTACCGTGACCATGGCCGCATCGCGCATGGAGGCCGAATAAACATGTTTTACACCGGTGAGTTCCCCCATCAGGCGTTGCAGAGGATCCGCCACCAGGGTAGCCACCTGCTCTGCCGAGGCGCCCGGATAGCGTACGAAGATATCCACCATGGGCACGGAGATCTGCGGGTCCTCCTGGCGTGGCGTGATAACAAGTCCCAACATACCGATTGCGAGACTGGCTATGAGCAACAATGGCGTCAAGGGTGAATGGATAAAGGCCTTTGCCATCTTCCCGGCAAGACCCAGATCCTCTTGTCCCTGATTATTTGCTGGATTGGTATGGTTTGATGTGTCGTTACTGGTCATAATCGGCCCGTAATTCAATTATCGGTCCTTCCTTACAACCTCCTGGCTGCCTAGGAATCCCTTGGATTTAGAATTAATTTTAGTCCAGATATTTCATGATTATGTTCTGGAAAGGCGAGTACTGATCATTTCCTCCGATACCCCTGCGCAAATCAAACCTCCTCCGTAATCAGGTTTGCGTATTGGAAGCTGTCTCGGTGTTAAACGAGCAAAGTGAAAATCTCTTGAATCGAGCGCTATTTTATCGGCTGTTCGAGACAAGAACTTAGCAACAGGTTGAGTCTCAAGTTTTATATGAAAAACATCAGGAAAATGGACCGATCAATGGGGTTGTTTGCAACTGATCCTTTTTCACCCAGATCGTTTTCTTTCAGTCTATGGGCGATTTGGTATACTCGGCATCCAACCCGAGGAGACACCCGGTGGCGGATTGTTGATGATACGCTCACCGGCCCTCAATCCGGAGAGAATCGTCACATCCTGAGCACCCACCTTCGGACCCAACCTGATTAAGCGCAGTTCTGAGGTGTTATTATCTTTTACGACTAACACACCTGGCAGACTGCCGGCCCTGATCAAGGCGCTGGAGGGAATGATCACGGTCGCATCGTCTGGAACCTGGCCGTTTGGAACCATGACCTCGGCATACATCCCAGGACCGGCGGCTATCGTCGTAGGCAGGTCGAACTTAACGGTCACGGTATGCTGATTTGGATCTGCGTGAGGATAGATCTGGGCAACCCTAGCATCCACCCGGGTCTGGGTAGTATCCAAAAAAGCGGGAACGAACATACCGATCCTTAGGTATTTAACCAGGGTGGCAGGCACCTCGGCCTGAATACGCAGGTATTTGACATGCCCAAAGCTTAACAGTGGCTGCCCTGGCTGCACGGTATCGCCCACCTCAATCATCTTGGCCAAGATCACGCCTTCGAAGGGAGCGATACTGCGCGCATCCCGCAATGCGGCATCTATCTCTTCGAGTTGGCTGCGGGCCTGCAGTACGGCGCTTTGGGCCTGATTTATCCCGGTGGCCGACCGATATAGGTCGGCATGACGTTCCAGCCTGCTGTCGCCCTGGCCCATGACATTACCCATCCCTCGGGTAAACATCTGATCGAACATGGAGGGCACACCCATTCCCATGCCCCTGGCTTGGCCTATACTCTGCGATTGGGGTGAATAAAGTTCTCGGCTATACTGCACGTAGGTATTGCGCAAAGAGGCATCCGCATTCGCCATCTGGGCAAGAACGGCCTTGCGTTTCGCCAACAGATCGTCATCGTCGATCCCAACCAGGGTCTTCCCGGCATCGAACATGTCGCCTTCCTCCCCGGCGATGAATTCCACCCGCCCCGGGATCTGCGCAGTGAGAGTCACCGCCTTGTATGGAATGACTGTACCGCCCAACACAGCTTTACCTTGTAATTGGATTGTACCAACGGTAATGATTTCAGCTGCCGAGGATGCAAGACTGGCCCATGAGCCAATCAGAAAAACCAGGATTCTTGAATAATACACAGTTTTACCTCACAAGCCCAAATTGTCGCTGGGATACGTATCATTTGGCATGAATCACAATCGAGTGACCCCCACCTGCGGACTAAAAAAATAATAGCTTCCTTAAGATATACGTAATTATACTTACATTTTCGATACCAATATATCATAACACTTGAATTCTGAAACTCTCCGCTCAAAGTAAAATGCGATCAGCGATCGCTTACGGGTTGCCGGGTACGGGAATGATCGGCGGCCTATTCTTACCCATCAACTCGAGATATTTAGGACCATGAAGCATATTCGCAGCAATCGGATCATCACCTTAATGTATATTCTATAATTCCCTCGGAGAAATAGATAACCCCCCCCCATTAATCCCAGGCTCGAATCAAGTAAATCTATGCATTTTATACCTCTTATCAGCTCAAAAAAGGCGCTGGCGACCCTGTGCAACGAACTAACACAGTGTAATTGGATCGCTTTAGATACCGAGTTTATCCGCGAAAAAACTTATTTTCCCCGACCGTGCCTCATCCAAGTCGCAACACCACGATCGATTGCTTGCATAGACCCCCTGGAGCTGAATTCACTGTCTCCCCTGATCGAGATCTTCAACCAAACCACGATCACCAAGGTCTTCCATAGCGCCTATCAAGACCTAGAGCTCTTATACCAACTCACCGGCACCTTACCCAAACCGGTGTTCGACACCCAGGTTGCCGCCCGCATGCTAGGGTATACCGATCAAATAGGCTATGGTAACCTCGTACAACAGCTGCTAGGGGTCACCCTGGACAAGTCCCATACTCGCACCGATTGGAGTATCCGCCCGCTGAGTGATGCACAACTTCGTTACGCAGCCGACGATGTACGATATCTTTGTCAGCTCTATACCCAACTTTCTCATGCACTACGCGAAAAGGGTCATCTTGACTGGGTTAAAGAGGACTGTGAACGACTTTACCAAGAAAGCAACTTCAAGGCTTGTATTGATGATGCCTGGATGCGAGTGCGTGGTGCGGACAGGCTGAAATCTCGACAGTTAGCGGTGTTGAGCGCCTTGGCCACCTGGCGCGAGCAGCAGGCCATGGCCAAAAACCTTCCTCGCCGATGGCTATTGTCGGATCCCATGCTATTAACTCTGGTTCGCAACACCCCGAAAGACTTAGAGGCCTTGGCGAAGATCCGGGGAATATCGGCAAAACTGATTCGCCAGCATGGCGAACAACTGATCAGCAATATCGATCGCGGCCTAAAAACCCCGCAGGAGCAATGGCCACACAGTAGACTACAGCGCCCGCCAGGGCCGGAACAGGAGATCCAAGTAGACCTCCTGATTATACTCGTTCGCCACTACGCCTTAAAACAAAATTTGAACCCATCGATACTCACTACCCGAAATCAGCTTGTGAAATTGATCATGGGCGAGTCCGGCGTCCCGGTGATGCAAGGTTGGCGTGCCGACATCATTGGTGAAAGGCTACAAACAGTGCTCAAAGAGCAAGCATGGATTGGGCTTCAACAGGGAAATCTGATTGTCGAGAAGCGTTGAACCTAGATCCTGCAAGAGATCATGCTTACAGGATCTAAGGACCTAGTCGATCTTGACCGTCTCAAGACCCTTCTGGCTTGAATAGTAAGCAGCCAGATCTTTCATATCCTGCTCTGATAAAGGAGCTACCATACCAGCCATAATCGCATTCTTGCGTGCACCGGATTTGTAGTCTTTCAATGTCTGCAAGAGGTAATCCTCGTACTGACCCGCAAGATTAGGGAAGTTGGGGGTTGGACTATTACCGTCCTGGCCATGGCAGGCCTGGCACGCTTGTGACTTCGATTTTCCAGCGGCCGGATCCGCGGCGATTGCCACGTTCGATATCAGTAACCCCGCTAATGATATGAGCAACAGTTTATACATCATAACCCCTCTAAAAATTAATGTTGTTCCAGCTGATTCTATGTTAATTATTGGCGGTTAAATAGGCCGCAATATCCGCCATGTCTTGATCCGAAAGTGAGGCTGCCTGCGCGCGCATGGTGCCATGGTCACGCTCACCTTTTTTATAGGCCTTCAAGGCCGCAACGATGTAATCCGGGTGCTGTCCACCAAGCTTGGGCACATGATAAGTGGGGTAAACATTCGTATAGCTGGGCACACCGTGGCAACCTAAACATGTTTGTGCCATGGGTTTGCCTGCCTCCACGTTCCCTGCAGCCTGCCCTGTACTCAATATGCCGAAACCGAGTATCAAGGTACTAAGTGCTGGAATAAGCCTTCTTTTCATAGAAAAATCCTCCTTATCATTAGAAAATTATATTATGAGCTAGGGGTCTGCCCGAGATCTTGCAAGTGACCGCACTCACACCACAACGAATCCGGTTAACAAAGATCACCCCAAAACCCCATATTATACCGAGTAATTAAGTAATAAGGCGAGCAGAGAATAGGGGACCATAAGTATCACGTCATTGCTTTTCCAAGCCGTGAATATGAGTATCATTGATGCGGATTAAGAGCTGCTTGAATGGCAGTAAGGAACCAGGAGTTTCATAAACAATAGACATAAATGGAAGGTTCTTTTTAGAGAATTGATAGTGCCCGTCCATGATTGCTTGATTCAGTTCACGGATGCCAGCTTCCAGTGGATCCAGAAATACCAAGGCATCCCCCATAAACTCCTCATCGTATTCTATAGAGGCTCGCAGATCCTGGACATCGTATAGCGCCTGGTTGATTAGGTCCTGGTATTCTTCCATCGATCTAGCGCGTATCATGTAATATCCAACTCCTCATTACTTTTGTTCTGTCCTGAAAACTCATTCGCCATGGGTATATATGCCATGATACCCAGCACAGGAGCAGAAATATGAATATCTACAAACAGGTGATCATCCTGCAGATGATCGTACTCGCCGGTTGTCAATCCCCTCTGTTCCCGGAGGATACCACA
>JBDLIZ010000110.1:0-12028 GCA_039714615.1 Pseudomonadota bacterium
GGATAACAGGTATTCTCTTATCTCGTGGTCCGCGACGGCCAGTTGTACACCATCATCAATAGTTAACAACCAAGCGTGACTCGACTTAGTCATCATTATCTCTCATGTGAGATCTTATTCGAAAATAATCCGAGGTTTGATGCTCAAAGCATTCGCACAATAGTGGTGGTTCAAAGCTCAAATCCTGAGATCTAGCAATTTCTTTGTTGTTTTTATTTCTGAATGATTTCCTCATGCAGCGTATTTCCGAAGGGTCGTGCACTCTTCAGATAGATATGAATGCATGCTCTTTGCGTCGCATATATAAATCAAGTTCTCGCCTTGTCTCAACAGGTGACGAATAGGTGTTGGTTCTGTAATCATAGGCACAGGGAGCGGCTGCAACACCGATTCCTCCTCAAGCAGCAGCGATTCTACGGCGTCACATGCGAGGGCAAATGAGGGCTCTTCATCAATCTTGAAAGCTACACAAAACCTGCGGTCAGGGGATAATTCTGACAATAAGTGCAGTTCTGCCGACAGTGAGAAAACCGGCACGTCGATACCTCGGTAGGTCCACTGACCGAAAATCGATTGATCTTCATTATTCGTATACTGTATTGAGTCTGTTAATTCGATATGGATGACTTGATGCTGAGGGAAGGATAGATGTAAACCGTCAAAGCTCAGCAAGGCATGGTAAACATGTTTATTTTCAATTGTCATCACTTTCACTCTCGCAGATGAGTTGTTCCATGGTTTCTAGAAGCTCGTCCTCTGAGTACGGTTTGTTGAGATATGCATTGACCCCCACCGATAGGGCCTGCTGGTGATGCTTATGTTGGGTGCGAGATGTAATCATGATAACGGGCAGGGTTTTAAGTCTCTCATTCGCGCGAATATGTGAGGTTAATTCCAGGCCATTCATATTGGGCATTTCCAAATCCGCCAATACGATCTTAGGTGTATTTTTACGAAGCTGGTTCACGGCGTCCAATCCATCGTGTGCTAAGTGAAACACATAGCCAGAGTCTTTCATGAGCTCAGCCAACGATTGTCTGACACTCAATGAGTCATCCACGATTAACACACTAGGGTTATCAATATCTTGGATGGGATTTACATGCCTTAAGGCGCGTGTAAATTCGTCCTGGTGACCACGGGATTTTTGTATTAGCTCTGGCAGATCCAGTACCGCTACAACATTGCCATCGCCAAGTATCGAAACACCCGCAATTCCAGGAATGTTATTGACAAACCGCCCCAGCCCTTTGATCACAAGCTCGTGACTACCTACTACCTGATCTACTACTATCGCGACCCGGCCAAATTCTTTGCGAACTAGCAAAACTGTATTCGACTGCTTAACCACCTCTTTAGAGGGGGAGGTAAGGCCCAAGAGATTACCGAGAGTCTTAACCGTATATAGGGTCTTATCAAGATGAAAGGCCCATTCCTCTGCCGTTTGAGAAAAGCTATCGCTCTGCGGGAGCAGGATCTGATCCAGATGATTGGAAGGGATGGCATAAAGTTCATTGGCAGCCCTTACCAGCAGGGCATGGCTGGTGATGAGTGTGATGGGTAAGCGCAAGGTAATGGTGCAGCCTTCCCCTTTCTTGCTGTAGATATCAATGCTGCCTTTTAAACCCATTACAGTATTATGTACAACATCCATACCGATTCCACGGCCTGATATCTGTGTTGCATGTTGGCGCGTTGAAAATCCTGGCGCGAGGATTAGTTGGCTCAATTCCCGATCATTCAAGTCATCCTGATTATTAAGTAGATGGTTTTCTATTGCAATTTCTCGTATACGTTGATAATCAAGTCCTCTTCCATCATCTTTGCAACGGATTAGCATGTGGTTACCATCGCGAACGAATGTTATTGTTAGAGCGCCATTCAGCGGTTTTCCAAGACGTTCTCGATCAACGGGTGATTCGATACCATGATCAATCGCATTGCGAAGCAAGTGCATGAGCGGATCTGCCAGCCTGTTGAGTACCTCACCATCCAACAGCAAGTCCGTCCCTTCAATATTCAGTTCTGCCTGTTTACCGGTCGCACGACAGGCCTGGCGAACGCTACGCTGTAGGCGCGATACAATCTTGCTGATCGACACCATGCGCATTGCCATTACCCGCTGTTGCATCTCCTTGTTTAATACATGCTGTTCGGCAAAGAGTCCATCCAGGGCCGCCAATTTATCTTGTATTCGTTTGGACAACTCCCGCGAATCGGCTACCGATTCGATAAACCTATGGGCAGCTTCATAAAGACCGTCATACTGATCAAGTTCTAAAGAGTCGAATACTGTTTGTCCCCCAACCTCTTGTCGCATGCTGCGCTGCAGGCCAGCGAAACTACGCACACTCACCAAGTTTTCAAGATCAAAACGTCTTTGTTGGACCGTATTGTCTTGTTCATGCAGCTGCTGGCTAAGTGCCATCATACGCTCTACGTGTTCTTGAATCCGACCGATGGAAATAGAAGTTTCTCCCGTTAATTTGAACAGGTTGTCCATCGATGTTGCGGGTATTTGTAAAGCCTCGTTGTTTGAAATGGCTTTCGCATATTGGGGTCGAGAAATAACTTGATCTTTGGCTAGAGATTTCGGAGCCGATTCGCTGTTAGTCTGTGTTGGCCAAGCATTCTTCGTTTTGTTTGGTTGGACGCTAAGCTCCTTTGTATGACCATGGTCGATACGATTGGCCCAGTCCAAAACAGCTTGCAGAATTTGCAGTGAATCCTGAGGATCAGTGTCGATCCCTTGCATCGCATCGATCATGGTTGCCAGACAATCGGCAGATGCCTGTAAGGTATTGGCAAGTGCCGGCGATGGGCTGATCTGATGTTTGGCTAAGTACTCTAGAATGTCTTCCAGGTGATGGGCCAGATTTGCCACACCCCTTGTGCCGAGAAGATTGGCTGCTCCCTTCAGGGTGTGAGTCAAACGTTGAGCGGCCTCAATATTTTCTACTATTGCATTACCTGCAACCAAATGTTCTATACATATAGTGAAATTTGTTGCATGGTTGGGGGCCTCTTGAAAAAAAGCGTTGAGCAATTCTGTATTCGTATCTTCTGAAATAGCCAGGGAAACGTCTTCTGGTTGAGCCTCTGTTGGTCTAGCCTCGATATGTTCTTCCATACCCAGTTCTGTAGGTATGGCCGTAAGGGCCTCCAGTAGATCATGCCCTGCATCATCCGCCAGGGGTTGAGGCCAGGACTCATGTTGTAGATAGTTGACAAGTGCAAGGCAAGCATTATCGTTATTTGGGTTCGTCAGGTATTCTAATACGAGCGATGGCCAGCCATCGAAAAGATTATACAAAGCGCCGTCAAGTTGCGTCGTGATCCCTGCCAGATTGAACTTAACGGATTCGCATACTTGATGTAGGCCAGCCATTTCCAGGGCATCACTGACTGCAATGATACGTTCCAGAAGTGTGCCGTATTGATCTACAGCCGCACTGCGCACGCTTTTATTTGCATTTGAAGTAAAGATGATCTGTAGGTATTCTGTAAGCTGCGGTTGGATCTCTCTGAACTCTTGACCTAAGACGATGAGCACACCCATGGGTGCGTCCTCAGATATCTCTTCAGGGCCGAGGTTGTTTTCCTTGGGATCCTTGGGTGAACCTTTAGTTATAGTTGTCTCTTGTTCCATAGCGGGAGGTTCATGGGTAGACATGACAACCCCATCGGAACCCCCGGATGTATTTAGATTCGTTATGGCTTCGGGGCTTGCATCTTGAATATCACCCGGTACATTTGTTCCACCGGGACAAAGCATCTCCAGCCAGGTATTGGGGTGTTGATCTGGTAATGGTACAAGCAGTTTTTCTGCAATGGATATATCTGATGGGCTCTCCAGATAACAGACGATATCTCTCGCCCATTCCACTACTATTGGCCCATGAGCGGTGACCCAATCAATATTGGCGTCGAGGTTACTCAGATAGTCGTTTAACTCATTACATAAGCAGTGTAATCCATGAAGGTCAACCATTTGAGCGGCCATAGAGATATTGTCTATCTGGCCTATCAGTGCCGACATCGCCTCATCAGCCTGGACAACATCGGTAGCCAGTTCACCGATCACCTCATGCATTTCCTCTTGAGCGGTGATCACAACATCCTTCAAAACCTCTAAAGATTCCTGACTATCCATTGGTAACCCACAGTATTAATGGTCTCGAAAATTTCGATTAGCGAATACTCAATTGATCCCAACAGCCTTTACTTCCTGCTCAAACTTTGTTTCTTCAGATAAATTACTATGAGGTTGTTGAGTCTCTGGGAGCTTGAATACACTTACCGTATCCAGTAGTCGTTTCGAAAATTCGACAAGGTTATTGGTGTGCCAGGTTTGTACGGACAATGCCTCGTGGGTTTGTTCAGTACCTTGCTGGATCTGCTTCGCATAGTTGCGCACTGCGTGACTGACCTTTGCTTGTTTTATTGCCGATTCCGCAATTTGGCGAACTGAGTTTGCGAGTTGCGTGGTTTTTTCTTTTGTATACTGCATCTGTTTCCCTGCCTTTTGGGCTACTTCCGAAACCTCTACTACTTTACCTATTGTATTGTTCATTGTTGCCATGGCGTCGGCAGTCTCGATTTGGATATTGTTCACCAGGGCCTCAATCTGTGATGTGGAATTTCGTGAACTCTCGGCCAATCGTTGTACTTCATCTGCAACTACAGCAAAACCTCGACCAGCATCACCCGCCGCGGCGGCTTGCATACTGGCATTCAATGCGAGTACATGTGTGCGTTCGGCGATATTGTTAATGATGTCAACGGCCCTGTTAATCTCCTGAGAACGCTCTCCTAAACGTTTTATGCGTTTTTCGGATTCGCTAATAGTTTCTCTAATATCGTGCATACCATCTGAGGTGCTAAGTACCGTATCCACAGCGGCTTCAGTAGACTTGGAGGCATTTATTGCTATTGAATTGACCTTCTTCGAGAGCGCGGCCACTTTAGTCATGGTATTGGCGGAGGATTCGAGTCTCTTCATGGTCTCAAGTATCAGTTGACGTTCTTTTGTGGATAGACCGGAGACGTGGTCACCTTTGTTTTTTACGGTCTGAGCGGCCGTCTCTACATCCAGAGCGACATCAATAATCTGGGAGAGTACTTGTGAAGTCTCCTCGGTCATGAGGTTGATCGCATCTGCCACCGGTCCGGTTACGTCTTCTCTGACAGGCATGGTTACCGTGAGGTCTCTTTCGCTTAACTGGGAAACGGCGTCCATCAATTCTACAACGGAGTTATTCAACTGCTCGTTTTCATGGGCCGATTTGGCTAGCTGCATCAAACGATCATCCAACATGGCATCAAAGGCCTCCCCTAATACACCTAGTTCGTCATTAGCTTCCAAATGGGTACGAGCGTCAAGATTACCTGAACTGACTTCAGCGACTGTATTTTTGATTAAACTCAAGGACCGAGACAACTTGCGGGCGAGCAATATTAATAGCGTGGTCATGATGATAAAAATGCTTCCCAGTGTGACGGAAAAGACGATGGTAATCAGTTGATTTTGAGAATCTGCCTGTTGACGACTATGAGTAAGGAGATCATTTGACCAGCCAATAAGGCGTTGAAGCTCAGTACCTATTTGATCAGCGATTTTTTGGGTTTTCATGTTGGATTGGTTGCGCAAGTCAACATTATCGACCAGCGCTGAAAATTTGTGGTAATACTTGCTGCTTGCTGTTTTAAGTTTGTTTTTAAATTGGTTAGATAATTTTGTTTTTTCTATATAATTAGTGAATGCCGAATATTTTTCAGTCATATCATTAGCAAGGCGCTTTTGTTCTGAATGTAAATATCCCTTTTCAAGAGTTCGCATTGATAGAAAAAAGCTTTGTAATTTGGGATTATTCTTCTCGTTAATGAGAGATTCAACTATGCGCGCAGCAGTAGTTATATCACCCACTAAACCAGCATCGGCCTCGAGTCCGAAAGCGAGCTTTGCTTCAGCAATCTCATAAACGCCATCTTGATAACTTGAAAAGGATGCCCTCAAGGTTTCTAATAAATCCTTTACATCCTCTGACGGTGTGAGTCCTTCAAGCTCAATGATGGTCTCCAGTCCATTGTGCATCATGGTGTCAAATTCTTCTAAATCGGCCAACCTTTTTGTTATCTGGAAGTCTTTACTGAAACGTTGCGCGGTGAGCAAGTCAGTACGCGCCTTCTCCACTAAAGACGCAAATTTTAATATTTCTTGAAGCTTAGCCGTAGTGCTATGTTCAACCATCAATACGCTATAGTATGAGAAACCAATAGCGACAAAGCCGATGACCATTGCCAAGACAATGATCGTGAGCTGGCGCATGATACTCATTTCGTGATACCACTTCATAGAAAGGCTCCTTATACAAACATCTTCTTGCTTAGGGAGTCAGATCCCTAATATGGGTAACTTCCTTGTCAAGGCAATGTGCCTGTTTTATAAACAAGCATATGATATCTAAAAACTTTCTATAGCTGTGCAGAAATAGAAGAGAAAAAACCCTCAACATCCCAATCTATCCAAATGCGACCCTGTTCCTTGAAGCACCTTTTAGAAAAAGGGCGTAATTGTTTTGGTATAGGCGGATCTCCGGATAGCTGTTGCTCACTGTTAAACCTTAAGCGTACCGGGTACTCGTCTATCATCACCCCAACAAAGTCCTCATTTACTTGCATTGCAAGAAGAGTACGTGCATTTTGCGATAACTCCTCCATACCCAATAAGGTCTTTATATCGAAAACCGGGAACATACTTCCGCGTAGATTGACCATCCCCAAGAACCATATTGGCACCTGTGGTAGTCGACATATGGAGGTATTTTGAACTAATTCAGTAATAATATTAGTGGGTACTATTAGACCGATATTACCTATAAAAAAACCGTGACTAACGATGTTGTCGTTGTCAATATAGACTTTTGTTCCGCTTTTTGTTTCAGCGTTTTCGGGTAATAAGAAATACCGGTTCAACGCTTCGCTTGGAGGTAAAATACCAGTTGTCATTAAATTAACCAATCACGTTAAAAGATCAATAGATCCGTTTATTTCATAAAAGTAAATGGCATGGCACGATATATAATAGGTGTCGAAAAAATATGGATTGAAAAATATTAAAAATAATAATTTAGAAATTTACAAAAAAAATGCTAAGGCATCACAAGAGATCAAAATAATTATATAAGTTGCTTTAAGCTTTATATTCACGGTATGTAGTTCAGCTGATGAATGTGATGCACAAAAATAGTGTAGTAATACGCTTGGCTAAAAGTAACCTTCACAGAGGCTAGCCATACTGCCAACATAGAAACCTATAGACTCTCCACCAAGGCATCGATTTGTTGGATGATTTGCTCATCACTATATGGTTTGCTAATCAAAGCCTTGCCGCCCTGTTTTTCTGCCCATATGTAATCAGCCCGATTATGTTTGCTCGATACAAAGACCACTGGAATGTTCTTGATTTCAGGGTCTCTGGAGATTTCTCGACAGGCTTTATAACCATCCATTTCGTCCATTACGATATCCATAAAAATGAGGGAGGGTTTTTCGGATTTTGCCTTCCTTATCGCATCGTAACCTGAGGTTGCAGTAAGGACCTTATATCCTGTACTTGAGACCACTTTTTTTAGTCTCAGTAAATCGGTTGATGAATCATCAACTACCAAAATTTTTTTGTTCCCGTACATAAGATCAAACTCCCTTTTATATATTAATTAAACAATAACGCAGATAATAACGGTCAATAGACTTGTCTTTATCCGATATGGTTTCCAGAAAAATGCAACTTTGAGGTTGTTTTGGACCGCTTGGTTAGACAACTTTTCAGTTCTTCTTTGAGTCGAAGATCTGTGGGGGGTTTGGTGATATAGGCATCGCAACCTGACATGGCGCCACGTACTCTGTCGAAGGGGGATTTTTTGCTCGTCAACATTACTACATAGGTACGTAGTTTTGCTTTGATTGCCTTACAAACCTTGTAACCATCGATGCCTGGCATAACAACATCTAGGAAGACTATGTCGTAACTTTCTTGAGAAATCTGTTCCAGTGCCTCTTCGCCGCTCGCTGAAAAATCAATGTTTAGGGGGTCAGTGTAAAGCTCAAGAAGCTTCTGTTCCATATATTTACGTACTGGGAAACTGTCATCTACAACCAATGCTTTGAGCGGCTGGGCATCACTTCGATTTACGATCGTATTCGTTTTGGACTTGGTGATCGTTTGCAATGCTTCAAGAAACCTTTTTACCTGCAAGGGACGTTTCAGGTTGATGGTTTCTGCGACGGCCTTTTCGTTAGAGCTAAGGGTTATCGGGACGGCGAGATCGTTTTGCTGTGTGGTTTTCCACCATTGATGGACTGCCGATGGGTCATCGGCATTGACAAGCACGACATCAGCGGTATGCAGCTTGTCTGGATTGACTAGTTGATAGTTATCACAAAATTTTTGTGAGAGGGCAAAAATGCTCTTGAGGACTCTTATTTCCCTATCACTCAATCCAAGATAACCAATACTCGTGTATTCTCGCATTGTGTTCAAAATTCCTTTTTATTGTTAGTACTTATACTTTATAAATACTGTCTCCGTCAGTTAAAAACATACTAACGGCCACAAATTATTGATACTTGGTTATCATCCTAGGCGAAAATTTGTACATATCTGTGGATAAAAAACTTAGCAGGATCATTTCACCCTCGAAAGATACCTAGGAGCCAGTGCTGCGATGCAGCAAGGATCGTTTATGAATCTGGTACAGAACCACACAACCATAGGCATAAATAGATGCTTCAGAATGTCCCCTCGCTAGGATTTCCGTAAGTTGGCTATGCATTCTACTCAACCAACTACAAGATATAGTATGTGGCCATGGAAGGGTGGAAGGGGTTAAACATCGTTGGTATGGTTGAATCAGAACGAACCATTCACGGACAGACAAGCATAGAGTACCGCTACTACATTGGATCAATCGAAAACAATGCGGCGCTTTTTGGTCAATCTGTTCGCCACCATTGGGGAATCGAGAATGGTCTTCATTGGTGACTGGATATGGGTTTTCGGGAAGATGAGTCACGAATCCGGAAAGGGTATTCAGCAGAAAATTCCGTAGTGATGCGACATGTTGCAATAAATCTGATAAAACAAGATGGGATCACGAAATTGGGTGTGGGCATGCGATATCGATTTGCCGTCTGATATCGCATACCCAGCATCGCTATTCCAGAAACAGTTTAGATTTCAAATCAGAAATACGGAAGACTTGAATCCGGTAATTTCCCTGATCGGCAATTCCTACCAGACCAGTAACATTTGAGAAGGCTACACCATCGGCAGATAGAAATTCACCGGGTGCGGAGCCCAGCTGCCCAAAAGAGGCTAGATAGGCATAATCTGCCCCGCTGTCGAACAGGTCCTCGCTGTTCAAATCATGGATCATGAAGCGTCCGTTGTCTTCATCAGACATGATCAGCCAGCCGTTAGTAGCATCGCTATCAAGACCCTCCACATCATCTATAAAACGGCCGTTTTGAGGAATGACGCCCAGCTGAAGTTCACCCACATGCTCGCCAAGGTATTCTCCACTGGATAGCCCAAAGACCTCGACCCTCGATTCATCTTCGCTACTGGCATAAAGGCGGTCGTGTTCTTCATCCAGTGCTAGGGTCTCGGTTTTTTTGAGAATGGAATCTCCATCAATCTCGTTCTCAAAAGTTCGCTTGTAGGTGTAGGTCTGAGTAGAGTCGTCCTTGGTAAACTGATAGATCATGTCTGCGCCCTGATCGGCAACGTAGAGTTGGCCTTTTGAGTCTATTGCCAAGCCGGTAGGGTCTTCGAACAGCTCGCTTTGGATCATGCCAACGCAGCTAAAATTGTTGCCATCGTAGACATTGATCTTCTGACCGCCACGATCGACCACATAGACATTGTTCTCTCTATCGCTGTCAATGGCCTCTGGGCCGCTTTTGCCTACTGGGGGATTGACGAATTCACAGTCTCCACTGCCTTCACCACCTACTGTAGTGAGGAACTGTCCCTGTGTATCATAGACCTGAACCCTGAAGTTGAAGACATCTCCAGCCCAGAGTTTACCGTTTTTATCGAAACTCAACTCATTGGGCTCGTCAAACTGCGTGCCTGGTAGCTTGCCCTGTTCGCCGCCGACGGTCCAGACCGGTTCCACTACTGTAAACGTCGGAAAGTCGTATTGAGTAAATACCCGAGAAAGAAACGGTCTGCGTTTGAGGCTGTGCGCCGAGACCCGGTAGTTGTTGTTATCCGCGATAATGAATCTGCGATGGCGTTTATCGATGGCAAACTCATCGGCGTTTTCCTGTTGGCCGGGTTCAAAGCCTCGTTCTCCGAAGCGGGTAATAAAAGTCCCATCTGCGTCGAAGACCACATAACTGTCAGCGGACTCATCACGACCATAGACGTTTCCGCGCCAGTCTACGGCAATCCCCTCAACTTCTTCACGGAACTGATCAGGCCCATTCCCGCGACTGCCAAACGTACGTAAAACCGTTCCATTGGGGTCTACTTTGATAATACGCCCATGATCTTTATCGGCCACATAGATATTGCCATACCTGTCCGTGTCGACAGACTTCAGTGATGTAGCGTCTAAACCGTCGATGTCTTCAAGATCCAATATGCCTTTGTCTCCGAACCCCGTATCCCTGCCACTACCGCCGGGTAGCAGCACCTCCAGTTTGCCCTTTTTCTCAGAAACAATGAGACGGCCAAAGACGTCTACAGTAAGGTCGTGAGGTGTTTTTTTGAAATCGGTAAAAGGGAGTTGCACCCAGGCGTTACTGAAGAGGTGGGGTCGCATCAGGATCCGATATTCCGGATCTCTGTCCTTGTCTCTATCCAGAATATATAGTCTTGTCGCCTCAGCGGGTACACGGGGATTCCCGGAGGAGATGGCACGTATCTCTGCCAGTGGGTCTAGCCCTGCCGTCTCTAGGCTGCTGCTGGAGACAATCTCTATGATTTCCCCAGACCGTGTATAGTATGACCAAACCTTGATGAGGTTTTGCAGATCATCCACTACATAGAGGTTTCCCCACCGGTCGACCTCAACGGTATCGGCACCACCTAGCTGGTTATTCTCATCACCAAAACCACCCACCTGAAGTGCGGGTTGGTTCATAAATACAGTACCTCCCTTGATCTTTACAAAATCGTGTCTATCTCCAAAAGAGATATCGGCCTCAACAGTTGCGTTACCCAAAGAGGCGATGATCAACATGCAGAACATCCTTTTCTTGTTCATAATCATTTCCTTTGATTAGCACATCCATTATCAGTAGATGTTTCGAGCACAAATAAACCCATTTTCCTATCTGGGTTTTGATTTAATCCTCATGTCTAGACACAGAACAATAGAGACATCGCATACATAGCGTGGTCGGCAACATCTGTAAGGGGTATAGAGCCCTAAAAAAGAATACCTGCTATTCTTCTTCGATTGCTAGAGATCCAGGCGCGAGAGCATGATGAAATGGGCGTTTTAGCCTACTATACGGTATCGCCATAAATGTGGGATTCTTTAGAGGGAGGGTATACTCAATACGAATGAGTTTTCAGGGCGTGCTCAAATAACGTCGATGATGTGAAAGCGCTCAGAGTTTGTGAATAAATTGGTCTCAAGTGGGCTTACTGCAAAATAACGGTTCAGTTCAAAGGGATGATGTGAGCACCAATAAAGGACTTTAGTTATTTATGTTTTGAGTAAAGAACCCTATTTTTGCCCTAAGAGCTGGGTAAAGCGATCCGTTCTTGCCCATCCTCGTTATGTCACCGCACCTTGCGGTTCTCGCTGGGGTCGATTTTGTTGGCCAGCAGCTTGCGTGCGTCGTCGCGCCGCTCGCGGGCTTCTTTCAAAGACACACCGGGATACACGCCAAGGGACAGCCGTTTCTCCTTGCCCCAAAGCGGTACTTCAACCGCCACCACTGGGAGCAACTTCCAGATACAGTCCGCCGCCGTCGAACATCTTCTTGGCCTTGTCGGCGGGTTTGGCGG
>JBDLIZ010000111.1:0-11939 GCA_039714615.1 Pseudomonadota bacterium
TTGTCGAGCACTGCAACGCCGCGGCGGGACACCACAGGGACGCCCTTCGGGTTAGCTTGTCAACGCCCACGGACGGCGTTGCGCCTCTTGACAAGGGAAGGGCCATTATCTGCGAGGCGCGCCTTGCCGTGAACGTTGACAAGCTAACTGAACTCGCACACTTACATTGATAGAGCACTAGTGCTGGTAAAACCACCCATAGTGCCCACAGCAAACATCTTCGTTGAATTTTCGTTTGAAACCCTTAAATACTCGCCAAAAAAATCGGAATATAACGGTCAATTAGCAACAGGGCAAACAATATGGTGAGATAGATGATGGAATAGACAAACGTCTTGATCGCAAGCTCGCGACTGGGGGAACGTAATAAAGAATAAGCATAATAGAGAAAAATAGTATCCAGGACGACTGCGCCATGCAGATAAATGAGTCCGGACATGCCCGTTAGAAACGGCATGATAGTTACCGGCCAGAGCAATAAGGTATACAGAAAGATATGCAGTCGGGTGAAATCTTCTCCGTGGGTAACGGGCAGCATGGGGATGTCGGCTTTTCGGTATTCTTCCATGCGATAGAGCGCCAGCGCCCAGAAATGGGGTGGGGTCCAGGCAAAAATAATTAGAAATAAAAGTAGGGCATTGGGATCGACATTACCGGTGACCGCCGTCCAGCCGAGCAATGGCGGTGCGGCCCCGGCAGCCCCTCCGATGACGATGTTCTGAGGTGTAGCCCGTTTGAGGAACAGGGTATAGATCACCGCATAGCCCACCAGGGACAGGAGGGATAAAACCGCGGTCAGTGTATTAACGAAGCTGATCAGCACCCACATCCCTATCCCGCCCAATATAAGGGCGAAGCTCAGTACCCGCCAGATATCGAGTTGACCAGAAGGCAGGGGGCGGGCCTGGGTACGGTGCATGACCGCATCGATATGGCGGTCCGCAAGATGATTAATCGCTGCGGCGGAACCTGCCACCAAGGCGATTCCCAAGGTTCCGAATACCAAAGGATTGATTCCGACCTCCCCCGGAGCGGCGAGCAGCATACCGACCAGGGCAGTAAATAGCATCAGCGCGACCACCCTAGGTTTACACAGCTCCAGATAGTCGCGGGCCTGTGTCATGATCCCTTTATTTACTGATGATGAATTGATTGAGGTCATATGGGTGTCTACCCCGCTCCCGGGAACAGTGCTTTAGCCATTTAGCCAGAATTTTAACATATAAGGAGGTTCTGAGGAGGATTTGTAACACCGGGTCCGAGTTGTGCAATTCGCGATCGTATTCCTAAAGCTAGCGGCCGTAGTAAAATACAATTCCTTGGACAACTGAGGAGGCTTGGATTGGAACAAGAAACCCTGTTAGCCCACGTAAGGCAGAGCAAGGACGGTTCGTGGTACACGCACGATCTCCAAGGCCATCTCTCAGGAACTAGTGAACGTGCCGGTATGTTCGCAAGTGCTTTCGGTAGTCAGGACTGGTCACGTCTGGCCGGGCTTTGGCATGACCTGGGCAAGTACAGCAAAGAATTTCAAAACTATATAAAAACCGTAAGCGGCTACGATCCCGAGGCGCATATAGAAACTGCACCCGGCCGCGTCGATCATTCCACGGCGGGTGCGCAATATGCCGTCGAAAAACTTGGGCCGAAAGGCCGCATTCTGGCCTATCTTATCGCTGGGCATCATGCAGGACTCCCGGACTGGTACAAGCTCGAAGCACCGGGCGGTGCATTACTGGATCGGTTAGCCGACCACAAACATCTGGATCGAGCGCTTGGCCAGGCTATTCCCGATACCATCCTGGAGTGTATTCCGCCTTCGTCTGCACTAATTGGAGGCCGCGACGGTTTCGCGTTGTGGCTGCGCATGCTCTTTTCCTGCCTGGTGGACGCGGATTTCCTCGATACCGAGGCCTTCATGGCTCCTGAAAAGGCGGCACTGCGCGGCAACCAGCCAGGACTGGTCGCATTACACGGGCAGTTCGATGCCCACATGGACACGCTCGTGCGCGGTGCTGAGCCGACTCCTGTCAACCGGATACGTGCCCAGGTTCTTGCCCAATGCCGCAAGGCCGCCCGGCAGGATCCCGGCGTCTTTTCGCTGACGGTACCTACCGGTGGAGGCAAAACGCTTTCCAGTCTGGCGTTCGGGCTTGAACACGGCATTGCGCATCAGAAGGATCGCATCATCTATGTCATTCCGTACACCAGCATCATCGAGCAAACGGCGGGAATATTCCGTAGTATTTTTGGTGACCAGGTCATCGAACACCACAGCAACCTCGATCAGGAACAGGAGGACCGCAAGAGCCGTCTTGCCGCGGAAAACTGGGATGCGCCCATTATCGTCACGACCAACGTGCAGTTCTTCGAATCGCTGTTCGCGGCACGTACCAGCCGCTGCCGCAAGCTGCACAACATCGCCAACAGTATTGTTGTGCTCGATGAGGCGCAGCTTCTGCCGCCGGAGTTTTTGCAACCCATTCTTGATGTCATGAATCAGTTGACGGCTCACTATGGTGTGACTTTCGTGCTCTCTACCGCGACCCAGCCTGCACTGCATACCTGGCGGGACAGTTTCGGCGCTACCCTAATCCGGGGATTGGAACCGGTCCGTGAAATCATCGATAACCCGGATGTCCTTTACGAAGCACTCGAACGGGTCAACGTGGAACTACCTGCTGACCTGCAAAAGCCTCGGCAATGGCAAGAAATTGCAGCGGAGATCTCCGAGCACGATTCCGTGCTGGCGATCGTCAATACCCGAAATGATGCTCGTGAGCTGCATGCACTGATGCCTGCCGGCACCTGGCACCTGTCCGCGCTCATGTGTGGTCAGCATCGTTCCGAGGTGATTGCGGAAATCAAGACAAGGCTGAGCTGCGGAGAGTCAGTACGGGTCGTTAGCACACAACTGGTGGAGGCAGGCGTCGATATCGACTTCCCTGCCGTCTACCGCGCGCTTGCGGGTCTCGATTCCATTGCCCAGGCAGCGGGGCGCTGCAACCGCGAGGGAACATTGCCGGTAAAGGGTCGCATGGCCGTCTTTGTCCCGCCAAAACCGGCACCGCCTGGGCACCTACGCCAAGCTGCTCAGACAACGGTCTCCCTGCTCAGTGGCGGTACGGGTAGTCCGCTCCAGCGGGGTTTGTTCACAAAGTACTTTCAACGTTTCTACGCTGATGCGCCCTCGCTGGATAAACAGAAGATTGGGCAACTGCTGATACCACAAGGAGAGGGCAATGACGATCTGAAGGTCCAGTTCCGAACGGCGGCGCAACGGTTCAGATTGATCGACGAGTCAGGCTACCGGCCGGTGATTGTGCGTTACAATGACGAGGCTCGCGCCCTGCTGGGTAGGCTGGAAAAGGATGGCCCGGAGCGCTGGTTGATGAGAAAGCTACAGCGATATACCGTCAATATCTCAGAGTACCAGTTCAGAAAATTGGAAGCGGATCAGGAAGTGAGGGAAGCCTATTCAGGCATCTTCGCCCAGTACTCGGATACCCTGTATCACCCAGATCTCGGTCTGTTGACAGAGGCTGTGAACCCGGCAGTGGAAAGTCTGATCGTATAGGAGAATACATGGGAGGTTTCTGCATTGAAGTCAGCGGACCGTTTGCCTGTTTTACCCGTCCAGAGATGAAGGTCGAAAGGGTTTCTTACGATGTAATGACACCCTCGGCAGCACGCGCCATCTTCGAGGCAATCCTGTGGAAGCCCGCCATCCGCTGGCAGGTGGAAAAGATCGAGGTGCTGAGTCCTATCCGTTGGATAAACCTGCGGCGAAATGAGGTCGGCAGCAAGGTATCCGTACGTAATGTCAAGACCGCCATGAAAAAGGGCAAGGGCAATCTCGGCTTGTACGTTGAAGATGACCGCCAGCAGCGCGCAGGCCTGTTCCTGCGTGACGTGAAATACCGGATTTACGCGGATTTCGAAATACTGAATCGGAGCGATGGCAACACGCCTGTTAAATTCGCTGAGATGTTCCGTCGCCGTGCAACGAGGGGCCAGTGTTTCAATCAACCTTATCTTGGGTGCCGGGAGTTTTCCGCCAGATTCCGGCTGGTCGATCCGGCTCGGGAGTCGTTCCAGATGCCGGAAGATCTGAAAGGCGAAAGGGTGTTGGGCTGGATGCTCTACGATCTCGATTACAGCGAACCGTCGAATCCCATGCCGAGATTCTTTGATGCCCGGCTTGTCGATGGCGTGCTGCATGCGCCGGATTGGAACAGCGATAAGGTGCGGGGATGATCCTTCAGGCGCTGCAACAGTATTACGAACGCAAAACGGTTGAATCCCCTGGTGAACTGCCGCCCTATGGATATGAAGATCAGGCGATAGAGTTTGTCATTGAGATAGATAAGGATGGCGACGTTGTCCAAGTAGCCGACAATCGTTTCCAGGATGGCAGCGGACTTGTCGGGAAACTGGAACGTGTTCCGCAACCGGTTGATCGCACGGGACAGAATGCATGGAAGACGGCCTTTCTGTTGTGGGATCATCCCAGGTATGCACTGGGATTGAGGTACAAGGATGAGTCCGACGACAAAATGGGTATGCGGCGTATTGAATCGTTTCGTCAGCGCATCAGATATTCGTTTCCCAACACTACCGTAGATGAAGGAGTCAGTGCGGTCTGGCAATTTCTGGAAAAGATGGATTTAACGAAGATAGGGAGTTCGGCGCTATATGATGAAATTCAGAAAACACAAAAAGGGGTGGCATTTCGGTTGAGTGGCGATATTGTGCTCGTCTGCCAGAGGCCAGCGGTGCAAGGTCGTGTGGCGGAGGAATTTGCCGTGTTTGACAATGCCGATATCACGGGACCGTGTTTGATTACCGGAAACATAGGACCCGTTGTAGAACTTCATCGAGCCACCCCAGTGCCCAAATCGAAATCCACTGCAAAGATTGTTTCGTACAATGAAAAAGCGTACGAATCCTATGGAAAGACACAGGGACTCAATGCCTGTGTCGGGAGGCCCGCTGCATTCGCCTACACCACGGCTCTCAACCATCTCCTTCGACGAAGCTTACGGGTCGGTGATGCCGCTACTATTTTCTGGGCGACCCGGCATTCGGATCTGGAGCAGCATATCGTTGATATCTTCGGCGAGCCGCGAAAGGATAATCCAGACAGCAACACCCGCGCCGTTGTGGCCCTGTACAAGTCCGTCGACGCGGGTCTGCTCAATACTCCCGAGGGCAATACTCGGTTCTACGTGCTGGGCCTAGCGCCGAATGCGGCCCGTATTGCCGTGCGATTTTGGGAGGTGGCAACGGTGGCGGAACTTGCGGTAAGGATCTGCCAACATTTCGATGACCTCGCCATCGTCCATCGTGACAGCGAGCCGCCTCACCTGTCACTGTTCCGGCTGCTTGTCTCAACCGCAACACTGGGCAAGGCCGACAACATCCCGCCCAATCTGGCGGGCAATGTCATGAGTTCCATACTGACCGGTTTGCCTTATCCGCAGCCCCTGCTCACGGCGGCGGTTCGCCGCATACGCGCCGAACAGTCGAAAAAGGAAAAGAACGGCAAGCGACTGCCAAATGTGACGTATCCCCGCGCGGCACTCATCAAGGCTTATATCAATCGGGTAACGCGCCACACCAACCCCGACATTAAGGAGGAACTGAAAATGTCCCTGGACGAGAGCAATACCAACGTGGGCTACCGCCTGGGCCGGTTATTTGCGGTACTTGAGAAGATACAGGAAGATTCAGCACGGCCCGCGAAAATCAATGCCACGATACGCGATACTTCGTATAGCGCTGCATCTGCTACTCCAGTCTCAGTATTCTCGCGATTAATTCGACTAAGCAACAACCACCTCTCAAAGCTGAGGAAGGGGGAATACGCAGGCATGGCTGTGATCAGAGAAAAACAGATACAGGCAGTGATAGAGGGTATTAGCGATTTCCCGGCCAGCCTCTCGCTCGCCGACCAGGGACGCTTCGCCATCGGTTACTACCATCAGCGCAACTCATTCTTTAAGAAACATGACAATGATTCACCGGAGGGAAGTTGACCATGGGCCTGGAAAACCGCTATGACTTCGTATTCCTGTTCGACGTGAAGGACGGCAACCCGAATGGCGATCCTGACGCCGGCAACCTCCCGCGTGTGGATGCCGAGACTGGGCGTGGTCTGGTTACCGACGTATGCCTGAAGCGCAAGATTAGGAACTATGTGGGTCTGGTAAAGGGCGAACAGCCGCCGCATGAGATTTATGTTAAGGAAAAGGCTGTTTTAAACAGGCAGCATGAGCGGGGTTATCAGGCGTATGACCTGAAGTCGGTAAGCAAGAAGCTACCGAAAAAGGCGGAAGACGCGCGTAAGGTCATGGCGTGGATGTGTGGTAATTTCTTTGATGTGAGAACATTTGGTGCGGTAATGACGACCGAGGTTAATTGTGGCCAAGTACGTGGCCCGGTGCAGATGACGTTCGCACGTTCTGAGGATCGAATTGTTACCTCGGAGCACAGTATTACGCGCATGGCGGTCACCAATGAGCGTGATTTGGAAAAGGAGCGGACCATGGGCAGGAAGTTCACAGTACCGTATGGCCTCTATACAGCCCACGGTTTTGTTTCCGCCCATCTCGCCGACCAGACCGGCTTTTCCGAAGACGATCTGAGTTTGTTGTGGGAGTCCCTGACCAACATGTTCGAACATGATCGCTCTGCGGCGAGGGGAGAAATGACCGCGCGCGGACTGTATGTCTTCAAGCACAGTAATAAACTCGGCAACGCACCGGCCCACGATCTGTTCGAGCGGATCCGTGTTGAGCGGCGCAAAGGCGACAGTCCTGCCCGCGCGTTCAGCGATTATTCGGTAACAGTCGATGACACTGATCTACCAGAGGACGTGGAATTGCTCCGGATCGTGGGTTAGGCATGCGCTGCGACGAAATCCTGTTCAGTGCCCACGCCATCATGCGCATGTTCGAGCGGACTGTGCAGAGGGAGGATGTTACAAACGCCATCCTTGGCGGTGAGATCATCGCCGAGTATATGGATGACCGGCCATATCCAAGCTATCTACTGTTGTGGTTTGCCGACCAGCAGCCCCTTCATGTAGTGGTGGCAAGGGACGAGGCAAGCTATAGTTGCTATGTCGTGACCGTATATGTTCCTGACGGGGCGGTGTGGGATCAGGGTTTCAAAATGAGGAAACAGTAATGAAATGCGCCATTTGCAGAACGGGAGAGACTCACGAGGGTGTTGCGAATGTCACACTGGCACGTGGCAAGACGACGGTGTTCATTAAGGACGTGCCTGCCCAGGTTTGCGACAATTGCGGTGAATATTATCTTTCCAGTGAGATCAGCGACCGGGTCCTGGCGCTCGCGGAAATCGCCGTGCAGAACAACGCAGAGTTCGAGATTCTACGATTCGCAGCCTGAATCCGGCTTGTATCGCTCGTGAGTGAAGGAACCCAAGCTGTTCTTCTCTCCGCCCTGCAGCACTACAGCTACTGCCCGCGTCAGTGCGCGCTGATTCACCAGGAACAGATCTTCGATGAAAACGAATTTACCCTGCGTGGCCGCCGGGCGCATCGCCGGGTGGAGGCCGGCGAGACCACTGTTGAAGCCGGTCGGCGCGTGGCGCGATCCTTTCCCTTATATAGCGAAAAATACCAACTGATCGGCAAGGCTGATGTCGTCGAATTTTTGGATGACGGCACACCCTATCCGGTCGAATACAAACATGGACGCCGACAGAAACGTGTACACGATGACATCCAACTTGCTGCGCAGGCGTTGTGTCTGGAGGAGATGACAGGGATGTTGGTACAGGAGGGGGCGGTGTACTCGCATAAAACGCGTCGCCGCCGTGTTGTCAAGATTACAGCGGCTCTGAGGAAGCAAGTCATCGATACCGCAGAGAAAGTCCGTGCGATGCTGGCTGGAGACGCGTTGCCTAGGCCAGTAGACGATCGCTCGCTTTGTCGGGCCTGTTCATTACAAGACCAATGCCAGCCGGACCTGGTGGCAGGAACGAAAACGCTCGCAAGCATACGCCGACGGTTGTTCTCCGTTGAGAATGAAGACTGTTGAGGCAACTCCTGAATACGCTGTACGTGACCACCGAGGGCGCCTATCTGCGTCTCGAAGGGGAGACGCTGATCGTCATGGTGGACGATGAGAAGCGTTTGCAGGTTCCGCTGCATCATCTCGGAAGCATCGTGTGTTTCGGAATCATCAATATGAGTCCTGCGTTAATGGCGCGAAATGCCGAGGACGGCAGGACAATCGTGTGGATGAACGGCTACGGTCGGTTCCTGGCGAGGGTGGAGGGGGCCGAGAGCGGCAACATTCTGCTCAGGCAGGCGCAGCATCGGGCGGCGGACGACCCCGGGATCTGTCTGGAGTTGGGCCGGGCGTTTATCGCCGGGAAAATCCGCAACAGCCGGCAAGTCTTGCTGCGTAGTGCCCGTGATGTAAACGATGACAGCGATAAGGTGTCGCTCGGAAGAGCAGCCAAGAAACTAGCGATCAATCTGCGCAATCTCGAAGGCGCGGACAACCTTGATTCGGTCCGGGGTCTGGAGGGCGATTCTGCCCGTGCCTATTTCGAGTGTATGAATAGCATGATCAAACCCGTCGCGCGCGGGGATTTCTCTTTCGATACTCGGAGCCGTCGCCCGCCAAGAGATGTAGTCAATGCGCTACTTTCTTTTCTCTACTCATTGTTGCTGCATGATTGCAGGGGTGCGTTGGAAGCGGTTGGGCTCGACTCACAGTTGGGATTTCTACACGCGGTACGGCCGGGTCGGCACGCCCTAGCGCTGGATTTGCAGGAAGAATTCCGTGCGGTGCTTTGCGATCGCTTGGCGCTGACCTTGATCAATCGTGGGCAACTGGGCGCAAATGATTTTGATCATCATGACGGTGGCGGCGTGCTGCTCAATGAGGATGGCCGGAAAACGGTGTTGACTGCATACCAGCAACGAAAGCAGGAAACATTGACCCACCCAGTTCTGAAACGGCCAGTAGAGGTCGGGCTCCTGCCGATCTTGCAGGCACGCATGGTGGCGCGGTACCTGCGTAACGACATTGAATGTTATGTGCCTTACTTACATAAATAGATAACAATCCCATGCTAGTGCTCGTGACCTACGATGTATCCACTGAGACCAAGGCAGGCAGGCGACGGTTACGCCGGGTCGCTAAGGTTTGTCAGGATTACGGGCAACGCGTTCAGAAGTCGGTTTTCGAGTGCAAAGTCGATGCGGCTACCTATGAAATACTTGAAGGGGTATTACTGGATGAAATTGACGATCAAGAAGACAATCTTCGGATCTATCGTCTAAGTGAGCCAGTGGAAAAACATGTTAAAGAGTTTGGGAAATTCAAGGCGACGGATTTTGATGCGCCACTTATCGTGTGATGCGCGAACCTCTAGGGCTTGGGAAATTCCCGGCAGGTTCGCGCATACGTACGTGTTTGTTTCAATAGCGAAAAATATCAACTGGGTTTCTCAGTTGCTGATGGATGGCTTGTGGCAATGGGCGTTCGCGCTTTCGGTGGTTAATCTTTCAGGTTATTATGATGTTGTATGTCAGCGTATCTCCCGCCCTACGGGGCGGGAGTGGATTGAAACAGCGTTGAGTTTGCTCAAATCGCTCAACGTAGCCACGTATCTCCCGCCCTACGGGGCGGGAGTGGATTGAAACCGATCACCTCTCATGTTTAACGTCATAATAGCGGTGTATCTCCCGCCCTACGGGGCGGGAGTGGATTGAAACATCATCGTCCCCGCCCACAACGACAACCTGAAAAGTATCTCCCGCCCTACGGGGCGGGAGTGGATTGAAACAAAAATATTTTGATGACGCGCAAGTTTTAACAGGTATCTCCCGCCCTACGGGGCGGGAGTGGATTGAAACGTCGATAATCTCCTCGATACACGACCAACTGGTCGTATCTCCCGCCCTACGGGGCGGGAGTGGATTGAAACAGAAAGCCCATCACCTGCCGATTGTCGAAACCACCCGTATCTCCCGCCCTGCGGGCGGAGTGGATTGAAACAGGACGTATTCCGCAATACCATATTCGGACCTTTTGTATCTCCTGCCCTGAGGGGCGAGAGTGGATTGAAACAAACAACGAAGACTAAGGTGGAGTTATCGACCCATGATTTACCAACAAAACCTATTACGGTCATTGTTCTTAGGGTTCGTCCTATTCGCTGGCATGCCGGCGATCGGGAAAACCGCAGAAAAACCACAGGAAAGCGATACTAAACTCTCAGAGTACGATGCCGAGGGGGAGCGGGCCAATATCGCTGTGCAAGCGGCCAACTCGATTGCAGCAGAGATGAAACTGGACGCGGGAAAGCGGATCCCGGAAGCGGTACGCAAGGCAGCCAAATGCATCGCCGTATTCCCGAATGTTGTCGAGTTTGGGGTTATCGTCGCCGGCAAGGGCGGGCCGGGAATGGTGAGTTGCCGTGACCAAGACGGTCATTGGGGGCCGCCTGCAGTCTATAAATTTGGTGCCGTCAGCGTCGGTCTGCAAGCCGGAGTGCAATCCGCCTCGATCATATTGCTCTATCTGAAGGACGAGGCGGTGAACGGTCTCGAACACCCGAAAATGTCCTTTGGAGCCAAGATCGGGATTCAGACCGGGCCGATCGGCGCGGATCTGGATACTGATGCGTTGGGAAAGGCCTCGGTAGCGAGCTATGTGCGATCCAAGGGTTTGTTCGGTGGCGTCAATCTGGAAGGCGCCAGTATCGTTTTTATCGAAGGGCGAAACACCAGACTCTATGGAAAGAAACTCATGCCGCAAAGCGTACTGTTTGGGGATAGGCCGGTCCCTCGAAGTGCCACCCCGTTTAATGACGCGCTGTCGAAGTTTGCACCTCCGCCCATCAAGAAGCCCGTCAAGAAACCGAATCAGATCGTAGAAGAGACCTCGAGGAGAATCATTCAGGCCCTGAACAGCGATACGGAAAAACTCAGAAATGATCCTCGGGAGATGCCGCGAATCATCGAAGAAATCCTGCTCCCGGTGATTGACTTAAAGGCATTTTCAAAACTTATGCTGAGTCAGCATTGGCGTAAGGCCAGTGTCGAGCAGCGTCAGCGTTTCACTCAGGAATTCAAGGGGATGCTGATGAGGACGTATGCTAAATACTTGGTCGATTACTCAGGCACCCAAGTTGAGGTTCTGCCGAAAAAGGGGGCAAAGAAGGGGGCGAGGCGTCAACTGGTGTATACCAATGTCGTTCGGCCCGGTAAGCCGCCTTTTGCTGTGAATTACAGTTTCTGGTTTCACGATGGAAAGTGGAAGGCCTATAATGTAACCGTCGATGGCTTGAGTCTAGTGCACTTATTTCGCGCTGAGTTTAACCGTGAGATCAGTGAGACTGGTCTCGACGCATTGATAGATCGACTCTCCAAGTCAAACCTCGAAACAACTCCGGGGCCGGGTCAAGGTAAGGGAGCGGTTCGATGACTATTGTTTGCCCATGAGTTGGGCGGACCAGCGGGCGCATTTGAACAGAAACCTACGGTTTTGAATTAAGAGTGTGCTCTCGACGGGCAGCACGACAATCATCACATCGTTTCCTTAGGAATGCTACCGAAATGACTTCCCCATCTGGCTTGCCTTATTGTCCGTCTTCGGCGTTGCAATAACAGTTACATAGCTAGGCTATGCGCCTGTTATCGCGCCTTGAATACGAATGATCATTCGGCGCCAGTTAGGGAAGTTATTTCGTTCGCATTCCTTATCCAGCTAAACCAGATCGATGTAACGGTACACGCTAAGGCAAATAGCGTGTCTCTGCGGTCCGCCCCAGAATGATGGGCGTCGGTTCTTTCTGGATTACGTCGCCAGCAGGCGTGCGGCGCGCCTCGGTAACTTGAAGAAGCGGGAGGGTTGGTCGCCATCGATCAAGACGAACCGCAGCGCTACGAT
>JBDLIZ010000112.1:0-11873 GCA_039714615.1 Pseudomonadota bacterium
AGACCAAGAGCAGGCTATCTTGCTCACCTATCTGCAAGAACAGGCGGCTGAAAAGGTGAATCGGCAGCCTGAGGATGAAACTACCACGACCAGACAATGGCTGGCACTGGCGCCGTTCCTTATCCTGATGGGAATAGGACTGGTGCGTTGGTGGCGTAGAAACCACGGAAAAAACCGGCCATGCGTATAACTTCTCATTTTTTACAAAGCCTCGTAGCCTGGATGGAGCCGGGCGGGGGTTGCGGGGACGGATGGGATTCCCGGATTCCGCTACGCTGGATCGGTGTTGCCGGCAATCACCTTGCCGCCCGGCGTAATCCGGGATTGCCGCGGGGGTCGCGTGACTGCTCCGCTTTGCTTCATCCAGGCTACGCGCTGCTGAAGGGATTGGGACTGCTACGTTGGTGGAAACATCATCAAAGCAACCTCCATCAGGATAGAAAATGATGCGCTATCGACTAGTCCTGACACTGTTGATCATCGTCCTGCTGGCTGTCTCGGCAGGCCTTGCCTATGTCTACTGGAGCAAAGGAGGGGCAGGAGCCGGTCTCTACTCCCGCCACTGGTCGCCCGACCCGGTGCAGGGCTATTGGGACCCGGACAACTTCTACCAGTCGCCGGATTCGGTTCAGGGCATATTCGAAGGGGAACTGTGTATCCAATGCCATGAGGGGATCACTCCAGGCATCGTCGCCGACTGGCGTGCCAGCCGCCATGCCCGGAGCGAGGAACCGGTCTACTGCGATGCCTGTCACGGCAACGACCATCGACAGCTAGGACTGCCCACCCCGGACCTGTGCGCCCACTGCCACGAAAAAGAGTATGGTGAATTCAGGGATGAGGCCCGCTTTGGCTTTCCCAGCCATGTGCTGGCAATGGAGCGTGCGGTGGATGCTCCCCACTTTGTGGACAAACCCAAGGCGGAAGTCCAATCCTGCGTCCAGTGCCACTCAGTGGCCACCAAGTGCGACTCCTGCCATACTCGACACCGTTTCAATGCCGCCGAGGCATGTCGTCCGGAGGCCTGCATCACCTGCCATTCCGGGCCACCCCATCCGGATGACGAGAGCTACTTCGCCTCCGCCCACGGTAAACTCTATCTGGCCGAAGGCAGCGACTGGGACTGGTCAAAACCTCTGACCAAGGGCAACTACAAAGTACCCACCTGCGCCTACTGTCACATGGACGGCGGCCGCCATCAGGTAGCCCACAAGTCCCTGTGGAAATTCGGCCTGAGAGAGGTCAATCCTCACACGGCCAAGAATCAGGTGCTGCGCAAAGAGTGGATCAAGCTGTGCAGCGATTGCCACGAGGAGGAAAAGGCCGGGCAGTGGCTGACCGAACTGGACCAGGAGCGCAAACAGACCTGGAAAAAGCTCTATGCGGCAGAGGATATCCTCAAGGATCTGCGCAGCGACAATCTGCTGCAACCCGCCGCCGGTGAGCGACCACCCTACCCAATGGACTGGCTGGACCGTCTCTGGCCCAGGGAGCGTATCGGTTTCTTCGAGGGCCAGGCATCGGCCTTCTATAACGTCTCCGCCATCGAGCGTGACTACTTCGAGATGTGGTACTTCGAGAATCTGGGTGCGTACAAATCTGCTGCCCACGGCAACCAGGCAGGGGTTGAGGAAGGACACCGGAAAATGGCTGCCTCACTGAATCGCATCGAAATAAAGGCCGGCGATTTGCGCAATCTTTTCCAAGCAGAGCAGAAGGCGGAAATGACACCTGAACCTTCAGGCGAGCTTTGGATGAAGGGCGCGTACACCGACTACAATCGGGAGCATAATTGATGCAAATGCTCGTCTCTTATCAGATCAGACCCATTGTATGGCTGCTGGGCATACTTGGTCTGGTTGTTCATCCTGCATTGGCTGGAGAGGCTGTTGCGCCGGGCCCATTTACAGAGACCGAGTGCATCACATGCCATACAGAGCGGAATCCTGACCTGATCAGGCAATGGCGCGAGGGTCCCCACGCATTCGCTTCCGGGGTCGGCTGCAACAGCTGCCATGGTGATCGTCATAAGGGCTCGAACATAAGGGCGAGAAAAGACCAACGTTGCCGCGGATGCCATGAAGGCCCTGCAAGCCATAGTTACGCCACATCCAAACATGGCGTCATCAACAGCCTAGAAGAGGGCGGACAGGATTGGCGGAAACCCTTGCAACGAGGTCATTACCGTGCTCCCGGTTGCAGCTACTGCCACCTCCATGATGGCGATCATGGCGACACCATGGCACCCAATCGTGGTCCTGAAGTACGCCAATGGATCTGCTCAGGCTGCCATAGTCCTCGTTATGTTCGCGAACAGTTTTCCAACGCAAAGCGCCAGCTGGAGATTGCCGACCTCAAGTTAACAGAGGGTGAGGCATTGATCTCCTCTGCTACTGATGCGCAGCCTGATGTGCTGTCAAAGCTACGGCAAAACCTGATCCATCACCGGGAAAACGTTCTCCTTGGTGTAGGTCATCAATCACCGGATTACCAATGGTGGCACGGTCAGCCGGCATTGGATGGTGACTTGATCCGGATTCGTGACGCTGTTAGCAAACTCCATGACAAAGAACCATTGATAAAATCTCTCTCTAAATCATCCAGTAACAATTGAGGAATCTACTGTGAAACACTTCCTTTTTCTGGCAGATGACTTTACTCAACGGTTTCGTGCTATCTTCTTTCATGGTGGTCCTCTTCGGTCTGTACTCTGGTTTGTCGATTACAGTTTTAACAGACCAGTACCTAATACTTTCGCTACGCAAGCTGTGAGAGCGCGGACCCTTATTAACATCATAGATGTCACTATACGAGATCTGAACCCCAGTCCCGCACACGCACTCAGCCGCGATATGGCTTTGAATAATACGTCCTGGGGTGAGAAACGTACTGTCATGGAATTACGATTACTGAAAATCAACCGCGCGGTGTTCTAATAAAATGGCAGACAGATTACAATCAAGACAGGCTATATGGCTGTATTGGACCGGAAGTCCGAACCCGCCTGCCAAACTTGCTATCATCCTACAAGAAGCTCAGCAGCGTATTATGGCACACCTTAAGGTTGCGGCTAATCCTGTCCTGGATGGATTACATCACGAATATCGATTGGTAACCAAGACTGCATGAATTTTACGGAGCACTGGCCGTTAAGCTGACGTTACTCCAAGCCTAAGTAAGGAAAAATGACGAAAACTTCCGCACCAGCAAAAGAACCCGAGCCCCATCCCTCAGATGCATTGAAAATTGGCACAAAGCTGGATGGGTACCGGATTCAGTCTATCCTTGGTCGTGGTACATTTGGTATTACCTATCTTGCCGAAGAAGAACATCTGGATCGCCTAGTTGCGATAAAAGAATACTTTCCAATTGATTTTGCAGTGCGAGATAAGGACGGTATTGTACGTCCGCGGACTGGAAGTCATGGCGAGCTATTCCAATACGGTCTGGAGAGCTTCCTTAAAGAAGCCAAGACACTCGTCAAATTCAAACACCATAATATCGTTCTGGTCCTTAATTACTTTGAGCAATATGAAACTGCATATCTGGTAATGGAATACGAGGTCGGTCAGGATTTAAACAGTTATTTCAAGGAACATCCACAACTTTCCGAAAGTGAGCTTCTGGCTATATTTTCTCCGGTCAATGAAGGTCTCGAAGTAGTTCATCAACATGGGTTCATCCACCGTGATATCAAGCCGGACAATATCTATATACGTCAAGACAAAAGCCCGGTTTTACTAGATTTTGGCGCTGCCAGGGATGTCATCAAAACGAAGGCGGATCAACTAACCAGAATTATGACAGCGGGTTATGCGCCCTATGAACAGGATAATCCCGCTTGGGCAGATCAGGGTCCCTGGACCGATATCTATGCGCTCGGTACTACGCTTTACATAGCAGTCATGAATCGTAAGCCGGTAAATTCATCTAAACGGGCAGCGGCATTCATGATGAAGCAGGAAGACCCGTATATTTCAGCACTAAACGCTATTGACAAGAACTACAGCCGCCCCTTTCTGTCGGCCATTGACAAAGCCCTTGAATTTCATCCCAAAGACAGGCCGCAATCGTTAAGTGAGTGGAATCAAATGCTCACCGTGGGCTTAAATGATGCAACTGTGATCATGCCATCATCTAGGGTCGATACGAGTGATGCAGTTGTGATTAAACCGTCCTCCAGTACCGGTAAGGGTGTTGCGATAAAAAAAACGTTTGACTGGAATGTTGGTCCGGAAGTGGATATGCCGGGTAGAAAGCGTGATCGCGGCAACCGCTTGCTACCGATTGTTGCTGCAACTTCAGTAATTGTCCTGGCTGTAACCGTTGGTGGATATCTCTATTGGAAATCAGTCGCACTATCTAAGGACGAAGCAGTCATTGTCGCTCAGACGGACATCCCAGAGGACCTGGTCAGTTCTGCCTTGATTCTTGCAAAAACGGCTTGCTGGCATTACGCACGGGGTAATAAAATTAGAAATTTGATTGAGAAAATAAAAGGATTGCCATCTACAAGTGATCGAACCAAATTCATTGCTGACCAGATGAAAAAGCTCCATGAAGCTGAAAATGGATTTGAGAAAAATTTTTCCCAATATAGTATTTCTATCATAAAGCTTCGGCGTTATCCCGTTGGGTCTATCAATCAGGCTATTGATTATTTTTTACAACTACCCGATTACCGAAATGACAGGGGTTATAAGGTGATTGCAGAATTTATGACCGATCATGCCACGGGGGGAACACTGAATACCGAGAAATGGAAAAACGATTTCATAAATATCAGCGTTGAATCAGGTGTTTTTGAATAAGTTTAAAGTTAAATGATTTTAATAGAGATAGATAAATGAGTAGATATAAATCATTGGTAGCAATAGGCACGGCAATAACGATTGCAATCTCGGGGTGTGTCCAGACGGGGGATACCAAGAGCAAGCAATTCGCAGTCCAGGGATGTGCAGTAGGTGGTTTGGGAGCAGGAGTTGTCACTTATCTCGCGAATCTTAATGACAAGGATGCCAATAAAAAAGCCTTAATCGCCGGAATGCTGGGATGTATGGCAGGGGCGGTCGTTGGTTATCAAATCGGTAAAAGAACAGAGGTATATGCCGACGCCCAGCATGCAGCAAGGTCCGAGATAGCCAGGAATGAGGAGCATACAATAAAGCTCCAGCAAAACAATGCACAGCTGGCGCAAAATATTGAAGAATACAATACACAAATCAGCCATATCAAGGACATAAATTACAGTGAACAGGAGAAGATGAAGAAGTTGAAGGAAGTCAATGAAATAGTGACGCAGCAACGAATAAAGGCTACAGACACATTAAAAAGTGTTGAAGCAGATATTGCCGAATCAAATAAGCTGTACAACACCTATCACGCAGAAGCATTACCTCAGGACAAGGACAAATGGGCAGCCGAAATTGCAGACTATGAGCAAGAAAAGGAGATACTTTCAGGGCATGTCAGCACTTTGAATGCCCTGGATGCAAGCATCTAATCACAAAATCGATTCCTCGAATTGATTACTGCCAAGTGAACAGCACTATGACTATGCCTTACATCAAACCATTGTTATTTATGAAGGAGACTAAATTCCATTTCCGATTATTGGTATTAGTGCTTCTATGTTTGTTTGTTTCTTCATGCTGTTCGCCAGGCGTCAGACCGGAAGACGCTAATCTTTTCCAGGCATCCTGCGGGATAGCCTCAGGGGAGTTTGACAGACAATTAGAAAATGACAAAAATCAGGCTGCTTCAAGTCAAAAGGAACTCGAGGCAGAAAAGTCAAGGTCTCAAACCTTGAAGACTAATCTGGATAAACGGAAAGCAGAGCGTGACCGCTTATTGATAGAACTCGATGAGATGGAAAAAGAAAATCGACGAATTGACGCGCAGATAAGAAACATGCGAGCGGATTCTGCTAAAGCTAAACAAGAACGTACAAGACTACAGACTGAGCTTAGAAAGATACAGGACCAATTGGAAGCTCTGAAGCTTAAGGCTTCCGCAGAACAGGATGCCTTCCATCAGCACCATGTCGAAGTGTCAAGACTCAAACAGGAGATAGCCACACTGAGAATGATTATTTCTAGTCAATAAATTAAGTTTGGAATGACGAGATGGGCCGTTCAAGAGGTACTGCCAACTATAGCAGATTGCGAATACCCTTGTTGCTGATCGTCTTGCTGTGTGGACTTTTCCTCATAGTTACAATTCCCGAGGTTGTTCAAAAAGTAGCTAACTCACAGTTAGATAACAATATACACAGCAGAGATAAAACGGCATCCATAGTATCGTCCAATCACTATAAAGAGCCGGATTACAAGGAAGTCTTTAAGCACACAAACTCTATTCAAGATCTCAATGAATATCTGAAAACCCTCGATCCTTATTCAAAATATTTGACTTCTAAAGAGGCAATATTCCTTGAGAAAAGAAACAAAAAATACCGGGTCGGGATTGGCCTGGACCTTCTTGTAAAAGGAGAGAAGATACTTGGAGTTCCAGTAGAACAAGGCCCTGCGTACAAGGCAGGAATAGTCATGCCGGCGTATGTTCGTTCCATTAATGATCGCAAAATCGTATACAGTGACTTCTCCAGCTACTCTTTTCTTACGGAATTACCAGCGGGAAAGGTTGTTCGACTATCCCTGGAAAACAGCAAGAAGTTAGATAAAACTGCTTATAGGATAGAAGTAGCGAGCCATAAAACCGATCCGATCTCATATTATGCCTATGGAGAAACATTATTTATTCGTATAAAGAAATTTGTAGGAGGACAGAACAGCCAACTGAAGAAAATCTTAGACACTTCGAAACAGTATAAGAAACTAGTATTCGATCTCCGGTACTGTCCAGGTGGTGATATATATGCCATGGTCGATATGCTTTCATTTATTCTTGAGAAAAATATTGACGTAGCTTCTCTTGAGAAGGCTAATGGCAAAAATGAATTAACCCTCAGGACCTTGCCAGACAAAGTAGTTGCGGGGACTCCGCTGTTTATACTAGTCAGTGAGTTTACTGCGAGTAGTGCGGAGCTTTTTGCCTGGGCGATAAAGGCGCACTACCCCAAAGCCTGGGTGATAGGAGAACTGACTAAAGGTAAATGTCTGGCGCAAGATATGTTTCCATTCGATGATGGATCAGCATTAAAGCTCACTACCTACGAGGTTAAGAATTCATCCAATCAATCCTGCCAAGGGAGCCCTTTAGTCCCGGATAAAATGATTCGCGGTATTGTGCTGTCAAACACACAAGATATATTCAATGCCCTGAAGGACATTAGCCAACCTGCTTCCGCGAAATAGAGGAATAGAGAGAGCAATACTTACTAATATTAGAGCCAATTGCTCTCTGGCACCTGTTATTTTCTGGCACCTGTTATTTTTATTATGGCTTTGTCACGGTAATGACGGTACCGTCACTGTCGCCATCTGGATCATGATTAGCTCCAGACTGATAATTGGGATCAATGTTAACAACCGTGTAGGTAGCACTGCCATTCTTTTTGTGGATGGTCAGCGGATCTGTAGCACATTGCCCCAAAATATCGGTGGTACAAGAAACGGTAATTGAGCCTGTGCTGTAATCCGCCGTCACGCTTACAGTCGCGCCACTGATCTGTTGTTCGTCTTCATTATGCACTCTGACCGTAAGTGTTGAGGTCCACGTACCGCCTTGGGAGGTGGCCGAAGCATCAAGATCGCCGATTTGGTTGCCGGAAGATGGTGGTGGGGGAGGCGGAGGTAGCGTACCTCCACAAGTCAAAGCAGCGAATGCGTTCAATCGGCCATACTTGCTCCACGCCAGCATATTCTGGTCCATGGCACCGACCGTTTCCGCACAGTCTTGAATGCGTCTGCGAACCTCACTGCTGTTTGCGTTAGGCGGGTCGTTAACGCTTAAATAATTCCACACCAATGCTGCAACGCCGGAGACATGGGGTGCAGCCATGGAAGTACCCATTAGCCACTGAAAGCACTGTGAGCTAGGCGGGGAACAAAAATTAATGGGAACCGTGGACAATATGGGATCGCCTGGGGCCAGCAAGTCAACCCAGTCTTCGTTGGTTGTGCTTGGGTCGAAATCATCATCCACGCTAAAGGTGGAGAAACCAGCCCGATCATCAAAGGCATTAGTCGCGCCCACGGAGATCACGCGGTAGGAACGCCCGTTACCGGGCGCCCCCCGCACAGACCCGGACGTGCAGTTTTCCCGCATCCGGTTCCTCGGTTGTACTCACTTTCGCGACGAGCGTTTCTCTATGCAAAGACACCATGTCGCCGCTGCTTTTCTACTATCCTGGGCAGTGCCACTTCCAACTTCTTGAGCGCTGCTTTGAATTGGCTCCAGTTGAAGCTACTTCGCTTGCCGCCTCGTCGGTTGAGCCATTTAAAGGCGCATCCGATAGTATGGCCGTAGAAGCTATGCAGGGCCTTTTCGTTACTGCGCAGCCCGAAGTAGTTATAGTGGCCCACCAATTTCCGGTTCAGCTCCTTTATGAACTGTCGGCCCGGCAGATGGCGGTTTTGCTTTATCCAGGTCTTCATCCTTCGTTTGGCTTGTTGCAGCTTCCCTCGTGCCGTGCGTTTCATTACCCGAAGGTCGCCCCGCCGATCTCGCGCCCAGTATAACTCGAAACCCAGAAAGGCGAAGCGGCGACGCAGGCCGGGATGAAAGCGACTGAAACGCAGTGTGCGGGTCTTTTCGGGTGCCACTGTCAGGCCGAATTTCTCCAACCGTCGGGGCATCATTCGGTAGAACCGCTCGGCTTCTCTCCGATACTGAAAAGCGCAGACATAATCATCCGCGTAGCGGATGAGTAGACATTGGCCTCCACAACGCGGTTTGACCACTTTCTCGAACCATTGGTCGAGACTGTAGTGCAGATAGACGTTGGCCAGTATCGGTGAGACGATGCCTCCTTATGCATAGTAACTCGTTATGGAAAGTAAATCGGGCAAAGGCGCAGTTTTTATAAGCCCTACCCGAAATTACTTTACATAAAACATCGTGGCTAATCGCTACAGACTCGCCAACCAAGTGAGTAAGGCTTCATCCTTTTCCCAATGCGGAAGATTACTGGTAACCATCTCTGGGTAGGCATTTTCCAAGGCTTTTCGTTTCATTTCAGTATCGGCTCTCGCATAAGTTTCAGTCGTTGCAATATCCACATGCCCCAACAGATCCCGGATATAGATCAGACTCACACCAGCCTGAAGCAACAGCATCGCCTTGGTGTGTCTGATCACATGCGGGCTTACCTTATCTGGAATGATGGGTGATATCTCCCTGGCTTGAGACACATACTTAGCCAGGATGTAGGCTATTCCCGCCCGTGTCATTTTCCCGTGCCGTTGATTAAAAAACAGCGGATGACCTGGAATGGTCATATGATCCGAAAAGACTTTGTCCATGTATTGTTGGAGCAGGGCCTGGGTATTCGACATGAGTGGAACCTGCCGCTTTTTACGGCCTTTGCCGGTCAGCGTCAACAGGGGTGGAGGATCCAGTCGCACATCCTCAACACAGAGAACCACCACCTCCTGAACACGCGCGCCAGTATCGTAGAGCACACACAGTAAGGTTAAGTCACGACGCCCATGGGCTTTCGATGCATCTGGCTGGGCCAAGATCAGCTTTAAGGCTTCAGGTGTCAGGTAATTGATGGTCGGTACTGGCGCTTTCTTCATCGGAATCGATAGGATTTCCTGGCAGGACAACAATCCCGCTGGATCTTCGAGCTGCAGATATTGGTAAAACCCATGGAGACAGGCGAGTCGTTGGTTTCTTGTCGATACCCCGTTATGCCTGTCTTTCTCGAGCCAGTCCAAAAAATCCAGAATCAGGCGCTTGTTGATGTGTCTTAGGCAGAGTTTTTCAATGGCGAGATGGCAGTCCTGTTTGCAGTAGCACAGAAACAGTTTGAAGGTATCCCGGTATGATTTGAGCGTATTGGTGCTGACATTGCGCTGTCCTGGCAGATAAATACCCAGATAATGAGAAAGTGCTTTGGCAAAATCAGTTGGTGCCATGGCTATCACCTCCAATTGAGGGAACGACATGACCAAAGGCCTGTTCCATTTTTGCCGTGATATCAGGATACAGTTCAGCCGTCAGTCTCAGATAACGGGCAGTATCACGAAACGAGTTATGACCCAGGTAGGCTTTCAAAATCGGCAAATAGGCGGCCAGGTCCTTCCCTTGCAACACCCATTACCTCAGGCAGTGGACGGCAAAGGTATGGCGAGCATCATGCAGCCGTGGTCCCTTTCCCCAGCCGCCGTGTGATATCCGGGCCTGCCACAGGAAGCGTCTGAAGTTCTTGTACACATTCCCTTTGCTGAGCGCTTGCCCACCCGGCGCGGGAAAGAAGTAGTCACCAGGGTCTGAAAATACATGCACGATATTCACGTAGTCGCAACAACGTTGGGTATTTTCAGGGCACATGGGAACCAACCTGTCCTTGTTGAATTTCCCATCCATGATGGTGAGTACGCCAGTGGACAAATCTACATCTTGTGCCCTGAGGTTGAGAGCCTCCGAGATCCGTAACCCACAGCCAAACAACAGGCGAAACAGCAGTGGCATGATGTGATGCCTTAACGGCACCTCAGCACAATAATGGCAGGTATCTGCTTGCTGCAGCAACGCAGCGATTTCCTGATCGCTAAAAATGTAAGGCGTATAGTCAGGGACCTTGGGCATGGCTTTTTTGGGCAACACATACGACGGGATGCCAAGCCGGGTCATATACAGCGCCAGTTGGCGAAGTACACACGCCCTGTTATGCAAGGTTGCCAGTGCCTCATTGGGGGCCTTCTGGATCCAGGCATGGGCCAAAGGCTGAGTGATGACGGCATCGTCGCAGCCATGGGTTAGACAGAACTGATCGAATTGGTAGAGTATCCGTGCGCTGCTGACGTATTTGTAGCCCAGCGAGCGTTTCTCACGGATCATGCCTTCGATGAGGGGCTTTAATGGACTCTGATAGTGGAATTCATTCATGAGGCCACCCCGCTTCAGGATTCAGTGCGCATTCACGCAACCGGTTGACGTCCACCTTGAGGTAAACGGCCGTGGAATCGGTGCTGACGTGCCCCAAGATGTCGGAAATGAGGGGTAACGGGGTATGCTCGGCCAGTAATCTGCTGGCCAGGGTGTGGCGTAGCGAATGCATCCCTTTCTTTTTGTGCGGCGAGAGGGGAATTTTTGCCAACCGCATGTATTTCACGACAATCTGATGCAGTCTGTCTTCGTCTGCAAAAGGCACCAGGGGCGCCAGATGGCGTAAAAATACGTAGGGTGAGTCAACTTTTGGACGCCCGTTTTTCAGGTAGTCGATAATGGCCCAGCCCACATCCGGTAGCAGGGGAAGCGTGAGTGGCATGGCCGTTTTCGATTGAGTGAGCTCGATGCGGTTATCTCGCCAGTGAAGATCGCTTAACTTCAGTTGTTTGATGTCGATGATACGCAGACCCAATCGCGTGACCATCAGGATGATGGCGTAATCTCTTTTGCCGGCAGGATTGCCTCGGTCAATGGCCTCGAGGAGTTTGCTCACGTTTTCCTGGGTCCACACGGAAGGAATCCGGTTTTGTTTCCTGGCCTTAAGCACCGGTATGGTCTGGGACAGTTCCTGTGGATGCAGGCCATTCTCAGTCAAATAGCGCAAGAATGAACGTAACCCACAAAGTTGCAGTTCTACCGTCTTGTAGCTGTAGCCCATTAAGGTGTTGATGTGGTCGGATGTGTGTCTGGCGGTAATGTCTGTTGTGTGGACAATGCCTTGGGATTCCAGAAAACTCAGAAATTTCTCAGCGATTTTGCGGTAGTGGTTTTGGGTAACCTTGGCGTATTCTTTG
>JBDLIZ010000113.1:0-11857 GCA_039714615.1 Pseudomonadota bacterium
GCAAGGCTTACATAGCTGTGCTATGCGCCCCTTGCCGTGCCTTGAATACGAACGACATTGCGGCGCAATATCGGCAAGTTATTTCTGGACGACTCCTTAGCATACACCGATCCCTCAATGCATGGCTAACCTACGCCCTCAAACCAGCGCAACTGTGCGGTCGGGGAATATTTGCGGAGCACAAGGAGTCAGCGAGCACTGGATAACCTGGCGCGATACTATTTGCAGAGCACAGTCGAACCGGTTCGGTGATTGGACTATTTCTTGTGTGTCCAGAACCTCCGGAATTTACCCCTCCGAAATCACCCACGTGCCTTCACGATGCACCACCAGTCTCTGAATCTCGTATCGGCGCTGCACGTCACGAAGTTTTTATTCACTAGGCGGGTATCGTTCCTCAGGACGTAATTCTTGAATTCTGGGCTTTGATTCAAGATCTGCACCATGTCTCCGAATCTCAGCTCGCCGGTGTCGTCGGGGTAATTGAGGTTGACAATCTGCCACCTCTGGGCCGGCCTGTATGCCTTCTCGTCTCGATACCAGTAGCAATCCTCTAAGGATTTCTGAGTGGATAGCCGGTTATCGTTTTTTACCTTTGGCTCTAAGGTTTCGATGCACACGACGGCTAGATTTCTCACAGGCGTCCCGACCTTTCCCCCTTCGGTGAACCTCAATGGTGTTTTCTCTTTCGGGTATAACTTCGGATACCAGGCCAACGAAGTACGACCAGAGGGTGTCGGCCCGATATACAAATCGTCGCTGCCGTGGCGGAGATAGAACTTGTCCCCATAGTTGAGTACGTCGCCCCCATGGGGATGTCCGAATGACGTATCGGTCCTTGCTTCCTCACGGGTCAGTACGTTCTCAAATGTCGGCGCGTTTGCAACTCGCTCACCGAGCTTCCATTTTTCCTTCGCAATGTCTTTCCAGCGTAAGATGGTTGCAATTATCGAGGTGTGATCGAATGGAAGCTCGTCGTCATCCGAGCGGAAAACGGTGCCTTTTTCGATATGCGGAGATATCAGCAAGGCAGGGACACGAACGCCGAAACGATCAAACTTGAATCCGTGTTCCAGCGAGATACCACCCGGCGGATCATTGGGCTTACCGTCCTCGTCGAGACCCCAGGGAGGAATCGCGGTCCATGGTGGCACCACATGATCGTATGTTCCGCCGTGCTCGTCGAACGTGACCACCAGCAAGGTTTTTGCCCAGGCCTCCGGATTCGCGGTCAACGCCCGATATACGAGCATGAGGAAGTCCTCGCCTCTTTTCAGTGGGCCGGGAGGATGATAGTCGTCTCCCGGGACGCGAAGGACCTCGTAGTCTTTTACCTCGATGGCTCCGCCCCACGCTCCGGGTTCGAGGAAGCTGTAAGCTGGCAATCGACCGGCCTTCGCCAGCCGCACGAAGTCCGTCTCAATTTTCTGGAACCTGTTGCTGTCGGAGGGAGCACTTGGAAAGACGAGCTCCGTGTAAGAAGTCGGGCTCGGCTCGAGCTCTCTTCCAGTCAACTTCTTATACATCTTGTCGAATCCCAGCTTTTTCGCCAATTCGTAGCGGTCGTGGGAAAACGGATAAGTTTCTTTGAAGAAAACTGTCCATGAGACATCGTGCTCTTCGAGCACGTTCCAGATTGTTCTCGCTTTGAAAACGTCGGAGGTCACCTCAAGGAATCCCTTGTTGTCAACGCGCCCCAAGGAGGTTCCGCAGGCAGCGAAGGCACGGTTTGCGTTCGTCTGCGTGGGAACCGACGAGAACCAACGATCCGAAACAGCGTAGTGCCTGGCGAGTGAATTGAGAATCGGTAGTTGGTGAGGTGTGTAGCACTTGAGTATGCTTTCGACAATCTCTGCGGAGTCTACTTTTACCGGTGACGAGTAGCATTTCTTGTCGTAGAAGTTCTGAAGAAACCCACTCATCGGAGCGATGATCTTATGATCTGGTTCCGTTTCAGAACCGAATAACTGCTGATTGACATCCAGATAGGGTTCGGCGGGATCTCTATAAGGCTGGCCCTCGACGCTCAACTGGTCGTCTGCGAACTCGACGCGAACGGTTTTCTCTCGTTCATTAGGAAGTTTGTAAGTGTACGAATTGACCAGATTTGGCTTGATTTCTCCGTTATAGAGAACACCGTCGAAGGTGGTTTTTTTCGAATCCGGGATGTTGTGTTGTGGAGGATCCCTGACGTCGTCGTACAAGCTGCCGAGCACGTGATCCAGAGATCGGTTCTCCAGAATCAGCACGACGACGTGCTCGATCTCCTCTCGCATGGTATCGAATGCTGACGATTTACCCATCGGGCTGCCTCCTCAAATCCGGCTCGTACGGCCGACTACCGGGAGCCGGGCTGCCAGTACAAAGGTTTTCGAATCGCGGGTAGTGACCATGCAAGAGTGGGCACAGTACTCGACCGAATCTACGAATCGTTGAATCAATCCAAGCAGAATATGTCGGCCTGCCCCGAGAATCAAGGATTTCTGATTTCTTGGGACAGGTAGACTTTCATGGCCCCGCCGGTCTCAGTCAGCACGTCCTTTTATCGCTGAGAATCCAGATCGTGGCGTCGTCGTTTATACACTGCAGCCACTTGCCGTTCGCACCAAGATTGGCTTTCGGCCAGTTCGCGTTAGAAATCTTTACCCGATCGCCAAAGTGAAGTTTTTCATCGGGTGAATTGTCTTTGTGGGCGGTCTTGGAGATTTTCCAGAGCTGCTTTCTACCAGCTCGGCTGCCGCTGCTCCGAGCCGTGTCATAGTAGACATTCCCCGTGTCGGTTGAATACATGAACTTGTACTTCGCGTCTGCCAGGGTTTTGCTTGCAGAGTAGATCCGCAAATAAGCGTTAGCCAATATGTTTTCCTTGTCAATGACGAGTTTGTGAGTTCCTGCCGTATTCCCGACAGTGCCAGCGTCCCAACGGTTGTTCGCAGTTTGCGGGTCGCCCACGTAATGCGACTTGCCGTCTATCTGTAAGAATACCGGTTTGTCCTTTCCAATCTCTGCCCCGTAGTGGGTTTCGTCGTCGATATAGCCCGACGGATTGATGGTAATAGTTCCTTCTTGTCGCCGTACTGAATTGGCCAGAATTCGACCGCCAATCGTGCGAATTGAAACGAAGTAGGATGATTCGTCCGCCTTGCGCGACAGGTTGTTGTGGCTTTTGGGGGCTATTTCAAGCTCCCCGGGTACAATGAACTCGTTCCATTGGTACTTGGCCTCCTTATTGTTTTCCCAATACTGCTTCAGGTGTAGTTTGAATTCGGTCGACTCTTTTCCACTCGCTTCGATAGGTACTCCTTCTATAGGCAGAGCAGCTTTCCCCTCGACCATTATGTGGTAGTAGGTTTCAAAATCCGTCTCCCCGACCGTCTTCGTTTTTGTTTCGATGACGTGCTTCTCGTTCTCGGTAATAATCACCCATATGTTGCTGGTCATCTCATTGTTGATGGTTACGGTGTTGTCGGTCATCCGTTGATCTCCTGGCGAGTGAATGGTGGAGTCCTGAGTCGGGCGCCGTGAAGGCAGCATCGACAAGCAAGATAGCGCATTTTCATCTCAACCGGAAGCGCGAAAACTCACAATGGGATTCATGGGCTGCCACAACGTCAGGATTGCTCGGCGGTCGATCAATCGAAACAATCAGGCAGAGCAGAATGCTTGCAGTGGGAGCGGAGACTTATTTTTCCCCGAATGCGGGACTGTCCCTGCCAATAACCCAATAACCTAATCCGAGGCCAGTGTTCAGAAACTGGTCCGCGCAATGTGGAAATTAGAATATGGTGAGTCGGCGAATAGGGCATGACGCTGATCGAAAGAGACGAATAAATGGCTTTGTGTTCTGGATGTAAGGCCATAAAAACAATCGGAGCTACGGTAGGCTAACAGCTGCCTGCCGTGGCACACGGAATTAGGGGTGCTGCGACTGTGTCTCAGGCGGCGCGGCGGTACTCATGATGCAGGCCACCGACGTGTGGGAAGGCGATGACCGTTCCCAAGTCAGGCTGCTCGACCGGTCTTGGTTCTGGGCATTGTTTGCCCAACGTAAGATGCGTTCGCGCCTTGTGATAGTAAGAGAAGTAGGCGCGAAGAAGTCGCTTGAGATGGAGTTCATTGAATACGATGATATGGTCGAGGCACTCGCGACGTATTGATCCGATGAGCCGTTCAATGTAGGGATTTTGCCAGGGTGAACGTGGGGCGGTGAGTACTTCTTTCATGTCGAAGCTGTGTACACGGTGACGGAAGCTTGCGCCAAAAATCTTATCGCGATCACGCAGGAGATATTGGGGTGCAGAGTCCCATGGGAATGCTTCAATCATCTGCTGAGCCGTCCACTGGGCAGTCGGATGTTCGGTCACGTTGAAGTGGACAACTTCATGACGATCATGTCTGAGCACGAGAAAACCATACAAGATTCGAAATGTCGCCGTAGGCACAGTGAAGAAGTCAACTGATACCAGGTCTTTGACATGATTGTTCAGAAAGCTCCGCCACGTCTGCGATGGCGGCTTAGGATGATGGACCAGGTACTTTGCGACTGCCGCCTGACAGACGTGGATGCCGAGCATCTGTAATTCACTGTGAATCCGCGGTGAATCCGCGGTGCACCCCAGCCAACGTTGTCCCGTGCCATCGTCTGGATGAGTTCGCGCACCTCGGGTGCGATGGGTGGACGCCCGCCCAATCGGCAACGGGACTTCCAGGTCCAGTACAGTCGAAAGCCCTTGCGGTGCCAGTGCACCAGGGTATCCGGTTTAAAGACCTGCAGTGTCCGCAGGCAACCCGGCCACAGGCGGTAGAGCCAGACCCAGAACAGCCGTTGACCCCAGTGAAATCGGAGTCGCTTGCGTGGTGTTTGGTTCACCATGGCCAGTTGTTGGCGAAGCGCCAGGATTTCGAGGTGCAGTAGGGTGCGGCTTTGGAGTAGACCGAGCAGCGTGGACAGGACGGGGAGGGCGATAGTTCTCATGCCGGGACCGTACGATAGTCGTGGTGAAAAAGTCAACGAAGTCAGAGCGTACGATGTTTTTGGTAGCCACAAGCCACTTGAGATGTAACGTTGATGCGGGTGTTAGAATGGCGAAGAACACTAAGCCGGCCCGCATCGTTTAGGGTTTTTCCTGGTGCGTATTGTCCTCCAGGTCCTCGAACTGATCGATGCGTACATCGCCGTCCGGGAAATGTGCCCGGATTTCCAATTGCCCACCCATGGCTGCAATGAATCGCCGTAAGGTCGAGATGTACATGTCCGTTTTTTTCTCGATCTTGGCAATAGCGGGCTGGCGTACGTCGAGTTCATCCGCGAGCTGCTCCTGGGACAGCTTGCGTGCCTGCCTTAGTTCCGCAAGGGGTAACTCGGCCAGCAAAGTTTTAGCCTTTGCATGTGCGCGGGCCTGGGCTTTTGGCGACATCTTTTTTCTCAAGTCGCGGAATTTCCGAGTCATGGCTATTACCTCATTTCGGTTTCAATAGTCCTTCCTGGTTCAGTTCAGAGATGTATTCGTCATACAGTCGGTCGGCAACAGGTACGTTTTCCTTGTACCAGTCATCATTGCCGGTTTTGTCCCCGCCCAGCAGTAGAATAGCTGTCCGTCGCGGATCGAATGCATACAGCACTCGATAGGGCCGTCCCTTGTGCTGGATGCGCAGCTCACGCATATGGCTGTGTTTCGACCCATGGATGCTTGAGCTGAAAGGATGGGGGAGGTGTGGACCCCTGGCCTCGAGTAATTCGACCACGGCGGCGACATCTTCCTGTTCGGCTTCGATGAGATCATCCCACCAAGCTTCGAACTGATCGGTTACCTCAACCGTCCATTCCATATCAGGAATATACCCAATATGGAATGTATCGTCTATCACGAAATAACATTGAGTGCGAGTAGAGTCAGATCAGGGCTGTTGGTATCGTGTCTAAAACTATTACCCGTTTTCAGCCAAAACAGCGGCTTATTGGCCCAAAAACGCGATAGTTTTAGACGTGGAAGAGGGGTATAAATATTAAATAAAACATATAGATAGATATGGTTTGCAACTCTGCATGGGGTGCAGGTGGTCGGAGGTTCAAATCCTCTCGCCCCGACCAATAAATCAAAGACTTGGGAAGTGTTTTGGAATGGTTCCTGTCTTTGACGGGTTGGATGAATTTGTGAACTTCGGAAATAGGCGGGAAATATCGATTCGACGATGGTCCACTCCTGCCGGAATAAGACCTTCAGACTGACTTAGAGGGAGCCATTTGGGAATATTTGGTGGACCCAAGAGTCTTCTGGTGCATCCTCAATTCATATCCGTGGTCTGGCGAAAATCTGGGTCCAGTAAATCGGGAAATCAGATCCATTGACAGTGTAACTTGCCGCCCCAAATTCTGTATACGACGAGTGCATGATATTTGCGCAATGACCAGGGCTGTCTAGCCACACAGTCATAACTGCCTCGATCGTCTGTTGCCCGGCAGCGATGTTCTCACCTACAGCAGACCAGTCATAGCCTGCATTCTTGACTCGGTCTGCTGACCCTAAACCATCAGAGCCGGTGTGGCTGAAAAAGTTGTGATCACCCATATCGCGGCTGTGTTCATATGCAGCATCATCCAATGTGCAATGCCAGCTCAAGGCAGCAGTGGCCGGGTAATTCTCACTACCGCAATTACTCGCTTGGGATCTGACATCATTCACATGTGTCAACATCTCCTTGTCTGCATCTGACATACATTGGTCGATGACAGCCTGTGGTGTACTACCCAGATTATATGATGAATTGTCTCCAGTTTGTGGCTCTGGGGTATCCGGCGTGGAAGGTGCTGGTGGGGCTTGTGTGAAGTTGCCGTCATCCTGTGTGGTTACCTGGCTGCCTGACTCAGCTCCCGAACCAGATGAGCCACCGCAGGCACTAAGAAGGGTAGATAAGAAACAGATACATACGATAGCTAGCGGTGCTTGTATTGGTAGATGCCGTACGAATACAGAAGCCTTAAAAAGGTAGCTGAATTTGGAAGAGAGATAATTCATCCTGGACCACGCCGTAAATTTTGTTAAGTTGAGCACATATAACATGTCCATTGTGTGATGAATTACGTAATTTTTAAGAATTATGGTTACGGAAGAATAATGATGATAGAGGGATTATTATTTATTCACTCTGTCGGTACTGGGCGGCTATTGGGTGATGCATTGAAGAGCCCCCCCCCCGGGATACTGGCATCCATCTCTATGTAAATAGTTTTTGAGGGAAGCTGAACGGCAAGTTGTGGCCGAACATACGCGTTTAGCCTGCAACCTGCTGTGATTTCTAGGGAAGGACAGGAACCGACAAAAACCCTCATTCAGTGGACTTGATTTTGTTAAAATTAGCATTCCCATGTCGCATTGAGCCGCTTGTACTTTACTTAATGCAATTTAGTGCTGATAATCCAACGCACCTACTAAGTAAGCTAAAAGCATAAAATGAAGGAGTATGTTATGGCAGGAAAGTTTGTTATTACTAAAGGCAAGGACGATAAGTACTATTTCAATCTCAAAGCCGGAAATGGGGAAGTCATCCTGACAAGTCAGGGCTATAAGGCCAAGGCCGATTGCATGAACGGAATCGAGTCCGTGAAAAAGAATTCACAGAGTGAAGGTCAATTCGAAGTTAAGAAATCGAATGACGGCAAGGATTATTTTGTGCTGGCTGCATCAAATGGCCAGACCATTGGAAAGAGTCAGATGTACAAGTCTGAGGGCGGCTGTAGCAACGGAATGAAGTCGGTGACAAGCAGCGCGACGGATGCATCAGTTGCTGACGAATCAGATTAGTTCTCACAGGTAGTACGGGCTGGATGGGGGTATCCTGAAGTAGATGCTGCCCATAGCCACTGCTGCTGCCATGGAGATGATGTGTAAGCAATCGGCTGCGGCAGGCAAAGACAGTTCCGCCATGAGCAATATGCTTACATCAACGATGGCTTCCCGGATTCCACTGCGTTTCATACGGGCTACATTCTGTATATTGAACGGTACTTCTGGTCGATCCTGGAAGTTCATCGGTCTATCATATGGGTTCATGGCCAGACAGTTGGCTAACATCCGATTTGACCCGTTTACCGTCGCCAGCGTGTAACTCATGGCTCTTCGTTAGATATTTCCCTGTTGTTTGTCTGCGCTATTTGGGTAACCAGAGTTGGCTAATTCGTGATTGGCGCCGACAATTCACATCGCCCAGATACCTCATAGCTGTCCACTGAGTCCCCAGGTAACTGCCCGTCACGGCAACGCGAGCCTCTAACTCGCGTGCCAAGGGCGGGGCCGCGTCCAGCGGCGCCTGTGGACCCCAGTGGACAGGTATGTGTGCACGAATGATGGCATCACCACGTAAATGCAAGTCCTGTGACAGGCAATCGCCTGGCGCAGGGCTTGCCTGACCCGAAGGCGCACTCGTCACTACTGAGCGCAGCGGGGTAGTGACGAGGGCGGCAATCCCATTAACGGCGCGGGTTTGCGATTAGATTTTTAGGTTACAGCGGGATTTCGTATTCTTATACTGCCGCCATCGTACGATTCTAACCGTGGCCACTGCGTGTACAGTGGCGATTGAGCGTACCCGGACCCTTTGACGCGCTGCGGCTGTAAGCCGTGGGTCCATCTTCCAAACCGAACCGATCATGGCATCGGCTCATCCTCGCAGACACCCGCCTGCATTCACTCGACGAACAGAGGCGCACCGCCCCTGGCGGTGCCGTTGATGTTCATTTTCTATAAACCGCGGATGCATTCCGCACATTTAAAAGGAGGTGTTTTATGAAACCACCCTGAAAGAAGGCCCGTCAGGGCCAAGTTGGCCAGCGCTGGGCCATTACCCGAAAGGGAAAAACAGTGTTGCCTGAGACCCGGCATATTCAGGTCGTATGGGAGTGGTGTCCTACGGTCGTACCGCACAAGCGGGCCTCGGTAGCTTCTGTTGCCAGGTGACCATTAACACTGATCAATTGGAGCTAACACCGTGAGAGATCTGAACTACCAACTCAAACAACTCTGCCACCGCAATCGGGATGGCAGTTATGCAACACAAGCCAAGCGGATGGATCACCTGATGCTGATCGCGGACCAGTTATATAACTTGGGGTTTCGTGGCATGAAGCCACGCTCGCTGAAGCAAAAGCATGTCGATGCACTGGTCAAGGGCTGGTTGCGCCAGGAACTGGCTGTTGGAACGATCAAGAACCGGATGGCGGTGCTGCGCTGGTGGGCAGAGAAAGCACACCGGCGGAGTGTCGTGGCTGGATCTAACGCCTACTACGGGATTCCGGATCGGCAGTTTGTCACGAATACATCAAAAGCAAAGGAGGTGGGTACGCAGGATCTGGAAAGGATCAGTGATCCGTACGTGCGGATGAGTCTCGAACTGCAGCAGGCCTTTGGCCTGTGTCGGGAGGAGGCCATCAAGTTCACCCCGAGTTTCGCAGATTGTGGCGATCACATCACCCTGAAGGCAAGTTGGACCAAAGGGGGGAGAGCGCGTGATGTCCCGGTGCGCACGAATGAGCAGCGGGAGTTGCTGAATCGCGTGCGACAGTTTGTTGGGACTGGCTCACTCATCCCGAGTCATCGCAATTACATACAGCAACTGCGTGTCTATGAGCGACAGACGGCCAATGCCGGGCTATCAAAGCTGCACGGCCTGCGGCATACCTACGCACAGGCTCGATATGAAGAACTCACCGGATGGAAACCTCCGGCCGCCGGTGGACCGGTGGCCAGGGCATTAAGTCCCGGACAGAAGGTGATGGATCGTGTTGCCCGCCGGACCATCAGCCAGGAGTTCGGCCATTCTCGCGAGCAGATTTCAGCAGTCTACATAGGTTACTGAAGGATCCACTGGAAACCACGCAATGCGTTGGATAGATTTACCGTTCCCTGTTTGACAGCACTCCGTAATGATGCCGGCCTTGCAGCATGAGATTGTTAAACAACCACTTTCCCTGAGGCTGAGTTCATCATGAAACGATCCTTTTTCCATCCCACACACCCGGTAGCGGCGATCGCGATCTGTGTCGCTGGAATCTGTACCGTGGCCAGTGTGAACCTGCAGGCGAATGATATCCAGGTAGGCCGCTATTCCTTATCGGCCGCCACCCCGACAGAGGCACAGGCCGAGCTGTTGGCAACGATAATGACCGTCCGGTTTCCGGAGCGGATCCACAGCGTAGGCGAAGCAGTCCGGTATCTCCTGCAACGCAGCGGCTATCGGCTGGCCGCAACCGAGTCCATCAGGCCGGACATGGCCGCCCTGTTTGCATTACCGCTCCCGGCTGTTCATCGAAGCCTGGGACCGATGACGCTGCGAGAGGCACTGGAAATGCTCGCGGGACCGGCATTCCACCTGGTGCAAGATCCCGTCCACCGGCTTATCGCATTCGAGCGTTGTACGGCGGATCGGTTTGCTGTCCAGGATGCCGGGACCACCTTCGCGATGGTTCGATTCAGTCGTCAATGGTGGCGGGGTATGACCATCGCCTGTGTGCTGGTTCCTGTCATGGCACAGGCCGAACTCACTGTGATCTATGACAGTGGCAATACCCAGCCCATCGCACCGTTTCTCGAGGCCTTCGAATCAGCCGATAAAACACCGCAGCAAAGTCCAGTTCCCATAAAACCGCAACTCGGTGCGGCCGACCCTGAAGCCTGGCTACCTATTCAATCGTCCGGCCTGACAGTGGGGTCGGTGCAGACAAGGTCGCATGACCGGCCGTTCGCGCGCCCATTTTTCCTGATCGGTTCCGATGTGCGGTCCCGGCAATGGTTGCAGGATCACCGGGATCGGCTCAAGGCCATCGGTGCCGTGTGCATGCTGGTGCAGGCCGACACTCTGGAAGATCTGCGCGGCATCACTGAATTGGCGGATGGCCTTTCGATCCTGCCGGCATCGGGGAGTGATATTGCGCAGGCTCTGGGGATCTCGCATTACCCCGTATTAATCTCTGCTCACGCCATCGAACAGTGAGTGCCCATCCCATCGAGGCCCTGCTGCGACCGCCGGTCGAGCTGTGGTCGGCGCTGGTGGCATTTGCCACGGCGGCAATCGCCATTCTGGCGCCTTGGTCATTGATGATGCCGCCGGGTGTTGCCTACGCGGCAGGTGCAGCACTGACGGTCCTTGGGTTGGTGCGCGGCCGGCAGGCGTGGCGGGTGCTGCGCTATCAACGCAACATGCGTCGGCTGCCCACTTACAAACTGCAATCCAAAAAGATTCCGCTCAGCCGTCGCAAACTCTTTCTGGGTCGCGGCTTTCGCTGGACCCAGCAGCATACCCAGCGACTGCGCGATACCATCCGGCCAGAAGTACAACATTACGTGCAACCCGGCTCCCTCTACCAATGGGCACGCCGCAAAGAAGTTGCCTGGGAGTCGGTACCGGTCTTGAGTCTACTGGCGCATGTGTTCCGAATACGCGCCTGGTGGAACCCGTTGGCACCGCTACCCGCCGTCGGTGGCAAGCCCGCGTTGCATGCGGTCGAGCCGGAGGAACAGGATGTCTGGATGGATATCGGCGAGCGAGCAGGGCATACCCTGGTGCTGGGTACCACCCGCGTCGGCAAGACACGGCTGGCCGAGATCCTTATTACCCAGGACATCCGGCGAGGGGATGTGGTGATCGTCTTCGATCCCAAAGGGGATGCCGGTCTGCTGCGGCGCGTGTACGCCGAGGCCAAGCGCGCCGGGCGGGCGAAGGACTTCTACATGTTCCATCTCGGGTTTCCGGAGATCTCGGCCCGTTACAATGCCATCGGTAACTTCTCGCGTATCACCGAAGTCGCCACCCGGATCGCCAACCAACTTCCCAGCGAGGGCAATTCAGCCGCTTTCAAGGAGTT
>JBDLIZ010000114.1:0-11834 GCA_039714615.1 Pseudomonadota bacterium
TAGATCTGTCCTAAGTCCGACAGGCTCCTAGATATCCAAAGTCGCTGCATCCTCCCAATCCTTATATCCAGGAGTCTTACGAACGGTGGCAAACACAAAACGGTTGAGGCGTATTCTTCTGAAACTCAGTGGCGAGGCCCTGATGGGGGAGTTGGATTATGGTATCGATCCCAAGATTCTGCAGCGCATAGCGGATGATATCGTACAACTCAGGGCCATGGAGATCGAAGTCGCCATGGTGATAGGGGGGGGCAATATTTTTCGCGGTGCAGGCCTTGCCGAGGGTGGAATGGATCGCGTCACCGGCGATCATATGGGTATGCTGGCGACCGTTCTCAACGCGTTGGCCATGCAGGATGCCCTGGAGCGCAACGGCCTTTTCTGCAGAGTAATGTCGGCGATAAAGATATATCAGGTCTGTGAGGATTATATTCGGCGTCGGGCCGTCAGACACCTTGAGAAGGGGCGGGTTGTGATCTTTGCCGCGGGGACCGGAAATCCATTTTTCACTACGGATTCGGCCGCCAGCTTGCGGGCCATTGAAATCGAAGCTGATTTATTGCTCAAGGCGACCAAGGTCGATGGCATATACGACGATGATCCCATGACCAATCCCCATGCCAAACGTTATCGCCGGATGAGCTTTGATGAGGCGATTTCAAAAAAACTTCAAGTGATGGATGCCACGGCACTGGTCTTGTGCCGCGATAATAAGATCCCTTTGCGTATTTTTAATATCTTTACGCAAGGCAGTCTGATCAAGATTGCGCAAGGCGAGGATATAGGCTCGCTGGTGCAGTGACTTATCTCCGCATCTCTTACTCTACGACCCTGACAGGCTCCTAGGAAGGCGTCCTCTATCGCACCCATGCTAAACTCGTGCGCAATTATTGTCCCTATCAGTTATTTTGATCTTTGCGGATAATTTTTCCACACAATATAATGCGGACCGAGTGGTTATACTCGTCGCAAGGCTTTATCATCATGTGGTGCTGGTGAAAATATTACAATAAAGGCGAGACATCCGATGATAGATGATATAAACAAAGATGCGAGACAGAGAATGGGGAAAAGCGTGGAAGCGCTTAAGTCGGAATTGGCAAAGATTCGTACCGGCCGAGCTCATACCAGTCTGTTAGATCACATTTCTGTAGAATATTATGGCAGCCAAGTCCCACTGAATCAAACTGCAAACATTAACGTAGAAGATGCGCGAACCTTGAGCATCATGCCTTGGGAGAAGGATATGGTGCGCAAGATCGAGAGGGCCATCCTGAATTCGGATCTGGGGCTCAATCCAAACACCGCCGGTACCGTGATTCGCGTGCCCATGCCACCGTTGACCGAGGAACGTCGCAAAGAGTTGGTCAGGGTAGTGCGTCATGAGGCGGAATTGGGGCGGGTGGCGATACGCAATATCCGTCGGGACGCGATCCATGATTTTAAAGAGTTGCTTAAGGAAAAGGAGATCTCCGAGGATGAAGAGAGGCGTGCCGAGGACAATATGCAAAAGTTAACGAATCAATTCGTTGACAAGGTGGATGGGCTGTTGGCCGAGAAGGAAAAAGAATTGATGGAGATTTGATCCGGATGTTTCATAAATTATGCGCACCCTCGCTTGATCCTTATTTTCACCAACATTTTCGACTCATTTACCATTGTAAAGATAAAAAACAACGTTCTGATCGGCCCCCTCGTGGATACGTCGCTCCTTCACAAAATCCTGTGTGGAAACAAATCTCTACGCGATCACCGCGCAAATTCATGAAATACCCGGATCGGCTTGGGTAGCGATCGATTCATGGGAACTATTTCGAAACGAAGCCCCGTCGTGCCACGGCATGTAGCGATCATTATGGACGGTAATGGCCGGTGGGCGCGTGCCAAACACCTGCCGCGCACCGCGGGTCATAAACAGGGTGTCAAGGCGACCCGAAGGGTAGTGGAATATTGTGCTGGCCGAGGTGTTGAAGTCCTGACCTTGTTCGCCTTCAGTAGTGAAAACTGGCAACGGCCCCCAACCGAGGTTCAGGGCCTGATGGAGCTGTTTTTTATCACCTTGCGCAGCGAGGCGCAGCGGCTGTTGAAAAACGGAATAAGATTGCGTTTCATTGGTGAGCGAGCGGCCTTTAGCGAAAAGCTTCAACGTGAGATTCAGACCGCTGAGCAGACCACCGCTAGTGCTACCGGCATGGTGCTGAATGTGGCAGCGAACTATGGAGGACGCTGGGATATTACTCAGGCGCTGCAGCGGCTGGTGGGCGAGGCCGTAAAAGGAACACTCCGAGCCGAGGAGATTACTGCCGATGTCATCGCAGACCGCCTCAGTACCGCCAATCTTATTGAACCCGATCTGTTCATTCGAACCGGTGGCGAGACCAGAATCAGCAATTTTCTGCTTTGGCAGATGGCCTATACGGAGCTGTATTTTACCCACATTCTTTGGCCAAATTTTAATGAACAAGCGCTGGAGCTGGCCTTTGAATCATTCGCCAATCGACAGCGCCGATTCGGCAGGACCGGGGAGCAGGTCAACGCCGTGCATAAGCGTATGACCAATGCTTAAACAACGCCTAATGACCGGCTCGGTGCTGGGCATCTTGACGGTGTCTGTGGTTCTATGGCTACCCAGCATGGTCCTGGCCGCGCTGTTGCTTGTGGTCATACTGATAGCCGGCTGGGAATGGGCCAAGCTAGTCGGTTTGTCGAGATCGATTGCACGCATGACGTTTGTGTTGGTGCTGGGGATAGGTGCCGGGGGGTTGTGGTATGTATCGACTACCCAACAGGCGAGATGGGCCGTCATGGCGATCGCGGGGTTGTGGTGGCTGGCGGTCCTGGTTGTTCTCGCTGTCTCTCAACCGACCAGCCCGGCTTCTCGTATCAGGCGAGGTGCGGGACGTTATGGGTTATGGGTCGCTGCGGGCTTTACCCTGATTCCGGCGTGGTTAGCGTTGTTCATGCTGCACGAGATTCGGCCGGAGCTGTTGTTATTTTTGTTATTGATCGTATGGGGTGCGGACAGTATGGCATTTTTTACCGGCAAGACCTTTGGCAGGACCAAGTTGGCCCCTGCCTTGAGTCCCGGCAAGACCCGCGAGGGCCTATGGGGGGCGCTGGTTGCTACCCTGGTCCTCGGGGTGATCGGCGCGCTGTGGCTGGAACTCCCGGCGCTGGTGGCCGTCTATTTTACCGGATTGTGTCTGGTAACCGCCTTATTCTCGGTGGTGGGCGATCTGTTTGAAAGTCTATTGAAGCGCCAGGCCGGCGTCAAGGACAGCGGTAGCCTGCTGCCGGGACATGGTGGTGTGCTCGACCGCATCGACAGCCTTGCTGCCGCGGCTCCAGTCTTCGTGCTCGGGCTGTATTGGATCAACTGGCCCGAATATCTGTCTAGCTAAATCTATGGCATACCCAATCAATAACGATTCCAGGGGGATAACCATACTGGGATCGACCGGATCGATCGGTGTCAATACCCTGGATGTAATCAAGCGCCATCCCGAACGGTTTCATGTGGTTGCCCTGACCGCCCATCGGGACAGTAAGCGTTTGTTCCAGCAATGTGTGGAATTCCAACCCGCTTTTGCGGTCTTGGTCGATGCAGAAAAGGCACTAGGGCTACAGCAAAGACTGGATGCTTCGGATTGCGGCACTCAGTTGCTGTCCGGAGTAGAGGCGCTGGAGAGGGTGGCCGCGCTTGCCGAGGTCGATTACGTCATGGCGGCAATTGTGGGGGCGGCGGGTTTATTACCCACCTTGGCTGCCGTGCGGGCGGGTAAGCGGATTTTGCTCGCCAACAAGGAGGCCCTGGTGATGTCGGGGCAGTTGTTCATGAAGGAGGTTCACGATCATGGTGCGCAATTGTTACCCATTGATAGTGAACACAATGCGGTATTTCAGTGCCTGCCGGTGGGATTCGAACGGGGCCTGTCCAAGGTTGGCGTGGAACGCATTGTGCTGACGGCTTCCGGAGGACCGTTCAGGGACACCCCCCTGGAAGCACTCGCAGAGGTCACGCCGGAGCAGGCTTGCGCGCATCCCAATTGGGTCATGGGTCGTAAGATTTCGGTAGATTCGGCAACCATGATGAATAAGGGCTTGGAAGTGATCGAGGCCTGCTGGTTATTTGATGCGCGGCCCAATCAGGTGGATGTGGTGTTACATCCCCAGAGTGTGATTCACTCGCTGGCGGTCTATTCGGATGGCTCGGTACTGGCTCAGCTGGGTAATCCAGATATGCGCACCCCCATTGCCCATGCCTTGGCCTGGCCGCAACGGCTAAACTCCGGGGTCAAGCCGCTTGACCTGATCAAGGTGGCGCACCTGGATTTTGATGCCCCCGACCTGGATCGATTTCCATGTTTGAGACTGGCCCGCGAGGCGCTTGAGGCGGGAGGCACGGCCACCGCTATCCTGAATGCCGCTAATGAAGTCGCCGTAGCGTCATTTTTACAGAAAGAAATCGCGTTCATGGATATTCCAATAGTGATTGACAGTACCCTGGAATCTCTTAATAGTCGACCTGCGGATTCGCTCGATGTCGTGCTGGAGGCTGATCGACTGGCCCGGCAGATAGCCCACAACACCTTGTCCAGGCTGGCTTCATAATGACATGATGTCCATACTTTTTAATCTGTTAGCGTTTATTGTTGCGGTCGGCATACTGGTGACCTTCCATGAGTTTGGCCATTACTGGGTGGCCAGGAAGATGGGGGTCAAGGTGCTGCGGTTTTCGGTAGGTTTTGGCAAGCCATTGTGGACCTACATCGCCGGTAAGGATCGCACCGAATACGTCATTGCCGCGATTCCACTGGGTGGGTATGTAAAAATGCTGGATGAACGCGAGGGTGAGGTGCAACCCGGCGATCTCGAACGGGCATTCAATCGGCAGAAGGTCGGTAAGCGTATCGCGATTGTCGCTGCCGGGCCGATATTCAATTTTATTTTCGCAATTCTTGCCTATTGGCTCATGTTCATGATCGGCGTCAACGGGATCAAACCGATCATCGGGGAAGTGACGCCGCGTTCCATCGCTGCCGAGGCGGCGATGGCTCCAGGAGACCATATCCTCAGTGTCAACGGCGAGCCCACGCCGACCTGGGAAACGACCACCATAAGCTTGCTGAATCAGGCCTTGGAGACCGGTACGGTCACCCTCGAGGTGCAGCGTCAAGATGAGGTTCAGCCCCGTCAGCTGTGGCTGGATTTGAGCAATACCCGGCACTTACTCGACGAGGGAGACCTTCTTGAGAAGCTTGGTATTTCACCCTGGCGGCCCACCATTGAGCCCGTGATCGGCAAGTTGGTCGAGGGCGGTGCCGCACAACGTGCAGACCTGCGGGCCGGAGACAGGATCATATCGGCCGATGGTGAGGCGATGTCGGTGTGGAACGACTGGGTGAATTTCATCCGGGCTAGACCCAATCAGAAGATAACGGTGTTGCTTGACCGGGAGGGCAATCCCATTACGCTCGAATTGCGCACCGAGGCTCGTCTGGAAGATGGCCTGACCCTGGGTCGGATCGGCGCCTATCCCCATATCGATAGGGATAAGATCGCCGCGATGCGCGTGTTGATCCGCTATGGACCGATCGAAGGCCTGCTCAAGGCGGTGGGAAAAACCTGGGAGATCGGGGTGCTCACCCTGAGAGTGATGTGGCGTCTGATCACGGGTGAGGCCTCATTGAAGAACATTAGCGGACCGGTGACCATTGCGGAGTTTGCCGGGGTGTCGGCGGCCATCGGGCTGTCTGCCTTTCTGGGGGCGCTGGCCATATTCAGCATCAGCATAGGGATCCTCAATCTGTTGCCGGTGCCGATACTCGATGGCGGGCATTTGCTGTATTACGTTATCGAATTGATCAAGGGCAGCCCGGTATCCGAGACGACCGAGGCCGTGGGTCAGCGATTGGGTCTTGCGATGCTGGCCGGGTTGATGGCATTAGCCTTTTACAATGATTTCTTAAGGTTGATTGACTGACATGCCGCGCGCGTTTGCTCAGGCGGTGCTGGCGGCTATGTTGTTGGGCCGGGTAATGGATCTGTTTGCCGCCGGGTCTTTTTCGGTAACTGACATCGAATTAGAAGGCCTACAGCGTATAGAGGCGGGTACGGTTTTTACCTATTTGCCGATCGAGGTCGGTGACGAATTCGATCCTAAACGCAGTGCCGAAATCTTGCGGGAACTTTATAAAACAGGTTTTTTCAGCGATGTATCCCTGTATCGAAAGGATGATGTCCTGGTCGTAAAAGTGAAAGAACGCCCGGCCATCTCGGATATCAATTTTTCCGGCAATAAGGACATCTCCGACGATGATCTGACCAGTGCCCTGAAAGGGGTAGGGATCGCCAAGGGGCGGGTATTCAACCGCTCTGTATTGGAGCGACTGGAGAATGAGCTGCTGCAGCAATATTTTGCCCGGGGAAAGTATAATGTTCAGGTCGACACCTCGGTTTCCGAGTTACCCCGCAACCGGGTGGATATCGATATCGAGATCACGGAAGGGGAGGTCGCCAAAATAAAGCAGGTCAATATCGTGGGTAATGAGGATTTCGACGATGGAGAACTCAAACAGGATTTTGATTCCAGTATTCCCCCATGGTATTTATTTCTCAGCAGCCGGGACAAGTACTCCAAACAAAAGTTAGCCGGTGATCTGGAAAAACTGCGGACCCAATATCTGGATCGTGGTTATCTGAAATTCAATATTGATTCCACTCAAGTCTCCATCACCCCCGATAAAGAAGACATCTATATCACCATCAACATCGATGAAGGGGATAAATATTCAGTAAGCGAGGTTAAATTGCTGGGGAATTTCGTGGTCCCGGAGGAGGAACTCAGGGGGTTGCTGGCCATTCACGAGGGTGAGATATTCTCGCGTCAGAAGGTAGTGAAAACCACCGATGCCATCTCGCAGCGCCTGGGCAGCGACGGTTATGCCTTTGCCAATATCAATCCGGTTCCGGACGTTGATGAGCGCAGTCGTGAGGTTAGTTTGACCTTTTTCGTGGATCCAGGGCAGCGGGTCTACGTACGGCGAATCAATTTTCTGGGCAATGACAGTACCCGGGGCGAGGTTTTTCGCCGAGAGATGCGCCAGCTCGAGGGTGGCTGGTATTCGCTAAAAAATATCAATCTTTCCCGCCGGCGTTTGGAACGCCTGCCCTTCGTGGATTCCGTGGATATCAAGACTAGGCGGGTCTCGGGTATCGATGATTTGGTCGATCTGGATATCACGATTTCCGAACGTCTCTCCGGGTCCTTTTCCGTGGGTGCCGGGTTTTCCCAGTCCCAGGGGGTTCTGTTCAACCTGGGGCTTACTCAGGACAATTTTTTGGGTACCGGTAAAAAGGTGAGCATCCGAGTGGATAACAGTAGGGTGAATACTATATACAGCTTTTCCTATACCAATCCCTTCCATACCATCGATGGGGTGAGTCGGGGATTTAGCATCAGTTATACCGAGACCGATGCTGGTCAGGCCAGTATTTCCGATTACAATGCCGATCAGCTCTCGGCCAATATCAATTACGGTATTCCGTTAACCGAGGTGGATACCGTGCGCGCCTCCGGCGGGCTGGAGAATATCAAGATATTTCCCACCTCCAATACGCCGGATGAAATCCTGGGATTTCTGGACGACAATGGGGATAGATACACCAACTTCCTGTTTACCGGCAGTTTTATTCACGATACACGCAATCGTACGGTGTTTGCGGACCAGGGAAATCTGCAGAGAATGAATGTCGAGTTCTCGGTGCCAGGGAGTGATTTGAAATATTACAAGGCCGAGTACCGTAATGTGAATTTCCTACCGATAACCGATTGGTTGACCGCCTCGCTGAATGGCCGGGTTGCCTATGGTGATTCCTATGGAGGAACGTCGGATCTGCCGTTTTTCGAGAAATATTTTGCCGGTGGTCTGCGGACGGTGAGAGGCTATGAATCCAACAGTCTCGGACCCCGGGATTCTCGAAATGACCCGTTTGGTGGTGATTTTCGGGTCATTGCTAATGCAGAGTTGTTTTTCCCCGCCTTGTTTTTTGAAAATACGAAAAACGTTCGACTAGGGGTCTTTTTCGATGCGGGTAATGTATTTGCCGAGGTGAGTGATTTTGAGTTCTCTGAGCTGAGGACCTCTACCGGTGTTTCCATGACCTGGCTTTCCCCGGTAGGCGCGTTGACATTTAGTCTTGCCCAGGCGTTAAATGACAAGCCTGGGGATGAAACAGAAGTCTTTCAATTCAGCATAGGTACGGTCTTTTGACCATTGGAGGGGGTACGTTGAAACAAGCAATACGTCTGATTTCGGGTTTGCTCTTGATATTTCTATTACCCGTACATGTCTTGGCCGAGAATAAGATTGGCTTTGTCAATATGGCCGTTGTCCTGGAGAAGGCCCCCCAGGCCGATGCCGCTCGCAAGGAATTGGAAAGGGACTTTTCCGCGCGCGAGGCCAATCTGACCGCGGAACGTGCCGAGATTAAGGGACTCAAGGAAAAGCTGGCCAAGGATGGAGAGGTCATGAGTGCGAGCAAGCGCGAGGCGTTGACCTACAAGATCCGCAAGCGTGAGCGTGACTATGTTCGGGCTATGGATGACTTGAAGGACGATTTCAACCTGCGCTATAACGAGCTGCGTGACAGTTTGCAGAATGAAATCTCCGAGGTCATTATCAAACTGGCAAAAAACGAGAAATATGACCTGATGGTCAGAGAGGGTACATCCGGGGTTTTGTATGCCAGCAAACGCATCGATATCACTGATAAGGTATTGGCCCGGTTGCGGAAGACGCACAAGCGGAAAAAATAACCGCGGTGGCGTATCGTCTAAAGCAACTCGCTGAGCGGGTGGGCGCGAGGCTGGAAGGGGACCCGGACCTGAGGATCGACTCCGTTTCGACGCTACGCAGCGCCGGACCAGGTAGTATCAGCTTCCTCAGTAACCTCATCTATAAGCCTCAGCTGAGCGATACTCGGGCCACGGCGGTCATTCTGACTGAGAGTGTGCTCAAGGATTGCCCAGTGGCGGCCCTGGTAACAGAGAACCCTTACCTGGCCTATGCAAAGACCGTAAAATTATTGGCTCCCAGGACCACGTCTCCGCAGACGGGTATCCATGTCAGTGCCGTCGTCGATCCAGATGCCAAGATCCATGACAGTGTCTCGGTGGGGCCCCAATGTGTCATCGAAACCGGCGTGCAGATCGCCGAGGGCGTGGTGCTGGGAGCGGGTTGTATCATTGCTCGGGATAGCCGCATAGGTATAGATACGCAGTTGGTTGCTCGAGTAACTGTCTGCCACGGTACGCTCATAGGTAAACGGTGTTTGGTCCATCCCGGGGCAGTCATCGGCAGCGATGGATTTGGTCTGGCCAATGACCATGGGGTTTGGGTCAAGATTGAACAGTTGGGACGTGTGGTCATCGGTGATGATGTGGAAATTGGGGCCAATACGACGATTGACCGCGGTGCTTTGGATGACACGGTAGTGGAGGATGGTGTTAAACTCGATAATCAAGTCCAGGTCGCGCATAACGTGCGCATTGGTCAACATACCGCTATCGCCGGTTGTGTGGGTATCGCGGGCAGTACCAGTATCGGCCGCCAATGTCTCGTCGGCGGAGCGGCGGGCCTCGCAGGGCACCTGGAAATAGTCGATGATGTAACGATCACGGGTTACTCTAGGGTAAACAGCTCGGTTAAGAAGCCGGGAAGCTATACCTCGGGTACACCCTTGCAGCCTACTAAGGAATGGCAGAAAAATTCAGCACGTTTCCGGCGTCTAGACGAGATGGCTCGCAGACTTGCGGCGGTGGAGACAAAGATAAAGGTTAAAGCATGAAACAGCGTACTGGGGCATTTGAGAGGCCATGAGTAAACTGGATTATACACCACGGGTCTGGCAATTTTGATGACCACTAATGAATTAGATATACATGGGATTATGAAGCGCCTGCCACAGCGCTATCCCTTCTTGATGATTGATCGGGTGCTGGAATGTACGCCCGGAGAGTCATTGACAGCGTTAAAAAACGTCAGCATCAATGAACCCTATTTCCAGGGACATTTCCCTGGTATTCCGGTGATGCCAGGGGTATTGATCATGGAAGCGTTGGCTCAAGCCACCGGTATTCTGGCCTTTTACACGGAGAAGGAGCCTCCTGAAAATATGAAATTTCTGTTTGTAGGGATAGATAAGGCACGATTCAAACGACAGGTATTACCTGGCGATCAGTTGCTCTTGCATGTGGGTTATTTGCGCAGGAAACGAGGCATCTGGGTGTTTTCCGCCGAGGCCCGGGTCAATGATAGTATCGTTGCCACTGCAGAATTGATGTGCGCGGAAAAAGAGATGGTTGTTTGATCGATCCACAGGCGTCCATAGATTCAAGTGCAACGCTTGCCGAGGGCGTGAGCGTTGGGCCTTTCTCCGTTATTGGCGCGGACGTCCATATCGGCCCGGATTCTTGGATAGGTCCCCACGTAGTCATCAACGGGCCTACCCGTATCGGGACCGGTAACAGGGTCTTTCAGTTCGCCTCGCTGGGGGAGATCCCCCAGGACATGAAATACCAGGGCGAGGCCAGTGAGTTGGTGATTGGAGATGGGAATACGATCCGTGAGTATTGTACCATCAATCGTGGCACCTCGCTGGATCGTGGTGTGACCACGGTCGGCAACGGTAACTGGATCATGGCCTATGTGCACATCGCCCATGACTGTCAGGTGGGCGATCATGTTATCCTTGCTAATGGCACCACCCTGGGCGGGCATGTACGCATCGAGAATCATGCCATACTGGGCGGTTTTACTCTGGTACATCAATTCTGCAGTATCGGCGCTTACGCTTTTTGCGGTGGTGGTACGGTGCTTACCCGCGACCTCCCCCCCTACGTCATCGCCTCCGGTAACCGGGCCAAACCCCACGGTCTGAACAAGGAAGGCCTCAAGCGCCACAACTTCGATCCGTTAGCCATCCGTGCCTTGCGCAAGGCCTATATGCTGCTGATAAAGTCGAAAAAAGTTGACGATAAGATCCGCACCGAGCTTACAGTCCTGGGTCAGCAATACCCCGAAGTGGCTCGGTTCATTAGGTTCATCGAACAGAGCGAACGAGGAGTTTTACGGTAGGGCCAGTGGGATCTAGACCTGGTTCCGTCAATTCTGGTCTAGATTCTAGACCGGACAACGTGAGCTTGAGTACAATTCCTCAGGCAGGTGGCTTTTTCTACATCTTTTCCCAAAAGCGTATTGAAAGCATACGCAATCAGCGTATACTTCGTCAATGAAACTGGTGTTCTTTGAGGCCATTGTATTCACCCGTCTGCTACCAGACTATCTGAATGACGAGTCTTATCGGGCATTACAGAGGGCCCTCTTGGAAAACCCTGAATTGGGCGATGTGATGCCCGGCACCGGCGGATTCCGAAAAGTACGTTGGGAAGACTCCCGCAGGAGGAAGGGCAAGCGAGGAGGTCTGAGGGTAATCTACTACTACCTAACGGCTGACCATCAAATCTGGTTTTTCACTTTGTACGATAAGGGCGAGGCAAAGGATCTAACCTCTGGTGAGAAAAAGATACTGAAGAAAGCTATCCAGGATGAACTGGTGGTTAGGAGACGTAAACGATGACTAAGAAACGCAAGCTATTTGATGAACTAAGGGAAGGTGTCGAGGCGATGCAGCAGCAGCGCGAGGGGAAGATCACTTTGCGTTCCCATGAGATTATGAGCCGCGTTACATCATCGAGATTAACGATAAGGCAACCGATGGCGCGACGGCAGTTACCGGCGCATTCTCGGGCGGCAGCGATGGTGATACCCCGG